>CADBNQ010000191.1 GCA_902796045.1 uncultured Lachnospiraceae bacterium
AATGTTGGCTGCTATGGATTTGAGAATCCGGCCTGCCTGATTTTGGTGTCAAATGATAACAGGAATCCTAACAGCTGTCAGGATGCTTCGTGCGCAGCTGAAAACATGCTGCTTTCCGCACATGCACTTGGTCTCGGTGCCTGCTGGCTGAACGTGCTGCGGACACTAAGAGAGATAGAACCGGTAAAGAGTGTTCTGGATGCATATGGAGTTCCGGCAGGTCATACTGTCTGGAGCATGATCGCCCTGGGATACCCTGCGGAGGAGCCAAAGAAACCAACCAGGAAAAGAAGTGTCATCCATATGGTGACGAAAGATTTAAAAGACATATGAGCCAGAACAGAATCCCTTATCTGATAAATAACTTTGCCGCAACAGCTGATGAGCTTTCTATGCTCCGGCTTGAGGACAGTTCAGACACTTCCGTCTATATCCAATTGCTGCAGCTGCGAGGCCGCAGGAGCGAAGAAGCATCATATTTTCGATTCATCGAGGAAGAGAGCGGAAAAACAGAATGTGATGTCCGTAAGGAGCTTACTTTCATAAATTCAATGAATCCACCCATAGAGATCAATCTGGAAAGATATTTTATATATGGTGCCTATACGCTGAATGTTTTAAATGAGAAAGAAACGCTGCTTCAATGGATTGACAGACTGAGCCGATACCTTTTTCTGCGGAACCGTATTATTCAAAAATTTGAAATCGAGAGGATGCCTTTTTCTGTTTTTGAAAAGGACCTGACTGAGGCCCGGAATCTGCTTTCGGGAATGCTGTCCAACAGCAGAAAGAAAGAACTGATCCAGGCAATAAAAGAGATACGCCCGGATCTTTTGGAGAATACAGAGGCCTTTGACAAAATGGCAGTGGATATGCACCTGTCTGTCAATGTGCTCGGTTTTGTCCCGGAAGAATATGTTTCTTATCATTTCTGGGAAAAGTCCGTTCCAGAACGTCTGGAATATGTTTCGGATCGTCTGCGAAAAAAAATCGGGCAGCTCCTCAATCAGGAAGAGGGAAGAGAGGTCCTGAACAATAAGTATCTGACCTATCAGGCTTTGAAACCCCTTTATGCAAGAAAGATACGTGAAATGAACGCAGATGGTGGATATCCTGCCTTTGCAAAGGCTTTCTGCGAAAACTCTGTTTTAGTCAAAAAGAATAATTTTCAGTCCCTGGGAAAAGAAATCGAAATAATTGAAGTGACAGAGAGTACTGACCTCCATGCCCTCTATGAACGTATCGCAGTGAATGGTCGGTATTTTATTCTGGAAGACCTGATCAGACCGCATCCGGACCTTAAGAAACTGAATCCGGATTCCGTAAATACAGTTCGTATCGTGACATTTCTGAACCAGAAGGAAGTTGTAGTGCTGGACTCCTTTCTCCGGGCGGGCCGAAGAGGCGCCTTCGTGGATAACGGAGGAAGCGGCGGTATTTTTATCCATGTGGATCCGGAAAAAGGTATCACTGACAGTCACGGAATTGATGAAAAAGGCTTTGTTTATGAATCACATCCCGATCATGCATACCGTTTTTCCGGCAGGCATCTGCCTCTATGGGAGGAGGCACTTAATACTGCAAAAAAAGCAGCACTGTCAGTCCCCGGAGCGCGATATGTCGGCTGGGATCTTACCTGCACGGAGGAGAACCGATGGATCATTGTAGAAGGCAATGCCATGACAATGTATATCGGTCAGCAGGCAACCCTGGATGTCGGAAAAAGAAAAGAACTCCTGGAGGTGCTTCGTTTATAAGGATGATGTAAGAAGGCATAAGGCAGTATATACAAGGAGTTATAAGAAAATGAATGAAAAAAACCGTTTTTCGGATGTGATAACAGTATGCAGCGAAAATGTCCGTCTGATCCGGGACTGTTTTTTCACTAAGACAGCGTTGATCGACAAAGAACATGACCAAAGCCGCATATGCATTACCTATCTGACCGGCAAATCCTATATAAAGAGCCTTTTGAGCGGAGGATTTGCAGGAGTCATCTGCACTCCCGATCTTTCAGACACAGTAAAAGATTCTTTTGACGGGGGCATACTTGTTTCCGAACAGCCACGGACAGCCTTCTTCGAGATCCATAATGCGATCTACGCGAATCCGGAGCTTCCGGACTCTGTCATCGATGAGACGGCTGTTTTGGCAAAGGATGCGAAGATTGCGTCCAAAGGTGTTTCGATCGGCGCCGGATCCGTGATAGGATCAGGGGCTGTGATAAAAGAAAACGTAACGATCGGGGCAGACTGCATGATCATGGAAAACTGCATCATCGGTGCTCCTGCGTTTTACTATTACGGGGAAGGAGATGACTCCGGACTTGTCCAGGCCGGATGCGGCGTTGTGATTGGAGACAGAGTCTGTCTTCACGCAGCAGCTGTGATCCAGGCAGGTGTATTTCGCCCGACTTTTATTGATAATAATGTGAAAGTATCCAATGGAGTCCATGTATCCCATGATGTTCGGATCGGAAAAAACTGCCTGCTGCCCGCAGGCGTTACACTGGCCGGCCTCTCCACGCTGGAGGAAAACTGCACGCTGGGAGTCGGCGTGACCATTACACCTTCTGTCACGGTAGGTCACGATGCAAAACTGTCCGCAGGCGCTGTTGTTACCAGACGGGTTCCTCCGGGCGCAACATACTTCGGAAGCTTTGCCATCCAGCATGCCGCTTATATGGAGCAGATACAGAATATCTGCAGGAAAAGACAATAAGAAAATGAAAAAGCCCAAGGATATGGTAAATAATAAATACTACGGGAAGGTATGTATTCTGGGATGCGGCATGACAGGACTGGCTGCAGCAACATATCTTTCCGGCCTGATCGGACAAAGGGTAGAGGCACTGACTTTATACACAGGCAGGGCGAAACCGGACGGCAAAACTGTGGAACTTCTTGAACAAGCCGGTGTAAAGCTTATTTACGGCGAAGAAGTTCAGGGCCGTTTTGATCTCTGTATCGCTTCACCGGGAATCCCTTTCTGGTCCGAATTCTATAAAAGCGCCCTGCAATGCTCCCGGGAGCTGATCAGTGAACCAGAGCTGGCTTTCAGGGAAAACAGTGATCGCTGGATCGGCGTTACAGGAACAAGCGGAAAGACCACGGTCGTCTCTCTCCTGACCTCGATCATCAGGCGTTCCGGACAAAAGGCGGTGCCTGCAGGAAATGAATGGTATCCGATTGTAAGCGAAAAAGCAAGCCGCACCGCAGGTGAGTGGCTGATTGCTGAGCTGTCGCATTCTCAGCTGATCAATTCTCCGATGCTGCATCCGAAGATCGCGGTTCTTACGAATATCAGCGAGGACCATCAGGACTGGCACCGGTCAATGTCGTCCTATGCAAAAGCCAAGGAACACATTTTTTCCAATCTTGAAAAGAGGGATCTGGCAATCGTGTGCTCTGACGATCCTTATTGCAGGGAAATCCTGAAGCATCTGAATGACGCCGGGCTGCGTGTCTGCTTCGTTGGAAAAAAGGACTGGGGCAGGGAAAATGCTGCGTTCGTAGAAAATGGCTGGCTTAAAGTGCGCTTAAACGGACATTCCCATGATCTGATCCACTCTTCGGAGTTGATGCTTCCCGGAGAATGCAACCAGATTGATGCGCTTGCGGCAGCGGCAGCGGCCTGTGAACTGGAGATACAGGACGAGGACATCCGAACTGCCCTGAAGGAATTCCAGCCGTTTGGACATCGCAATGTTCCCTGCGGGAAAGCCTGTGGCATCAGTTTTGTAGACAATGCAAAATCAGGCAATCCTGCAAAAGCAGAAGCAGCGATCCGGATGTACAGTCCCGGCCAGCTGGTGCTGATCGCCGGCGGAAAAGACGCCGGTATGGATATTCGGTCTTTGACCGTAACTGCCGCAGCCATCTGTACCGGTGTTGCCATATTCGGTCCTGCAGGTCCTCGCTATAGTGAGGGATTTCGCGAGGCATCTAAAAAAGAGGGTGCTGTCCTTAAGGATATCTTTCCGGCAGCTTCACTGGAAGAAGCCTTTCATGCAGCTGTAAAGATGGCTTCCCCGGGACAGACTATCCTGTTATCTCCGGGAGATAAATGGGCACCTGAATTTAAAAGCGTTTACGAAGAAGGAGAACTGTTCGAACAGCTGGTAGAACAGTTGAAAATAAAAGAGAGGAACGGGACAGATCAAAGATGAATGTATTACATGGCATGTCCGAGATTTCAGGGCAGGGATATTATACGGTTCAGGGTCTTCGCAGTAACGGCGTTACAGCCAGGCTGGCTTTGTTTTCGGATGCAAAAACCCGTTATGCAGCAGACTTTATCCTGGAGAGAAAAAAACCACAGGAAGTGCGTGATTTTGTGGAACGCATGGCGCAGGAAATCGATGTTTTTCATTCCCATGCAGGAGATACTCTGCTTTCGGACCAGTCCGACCTGGATCTGTTCAAAAAGAATAATGTCCGGATCTTTGCAGAATTTCACGGGACGGAGATCCGATATATATTCAATGATCTTCCGCTTCCTTATGCCCCTAAGGAGTTCATCAGCCCCGAAGAGCGGCTGCACAGACAAAAACGGCTTCTTCATCTGATCGAAAGGTGCGATGCTGTCATCTTGCACAGCGAGGGTCAGTATCCCTATCTCCCACAGCCTCTTTCCAAACCTGTCTGCATCGTACCGCTCCGAGTGGACATCAAAGGAATTACGCCGCAGTATGAAACCGGCAATGAGCGCCTGCACATCGTCCACGCCCCTACCAATCGGAAGTTTAAGGGAACAGGCCGCATACTCGAGTCACTGAAACATGTGAAAGAGGACTTTGAGCTTGTGCTCGTGGAAGGAAAGACACCGGAGGAGGCGATGAAAATATACCGCACGGCAGATATCATTATTGATCAGATCTCTGGCGGTTCCTACGGTGTATTCAGCATTGAAGCCATGGCCCTGGGAAAGCCGGTCATCGCCTATATTTCAGAACAGACAAGGCTCCGGCACCCGCTTTTACCTGTCGTGAGCGCAGATTTTGACACCCTCAGCGAGGTCGTAAGCAGCCTCCTGTCGGACAGGCCAAGAAGGATCCATCTGGGAGAATGCGGGAGAAAATATGTGGAGCGGTATCATGAAAATGTGCGCGTAACAGCTCTTTTACCGGATCTGTACGCAGGTAATCTGATACAGAACGATTTGTTCGATTTATTGTAATAACACAGGAGAACAGTAAGATGATCAAAATTGCTCTGATAGGGTGCGGGTACTGGGGTGTTACAGTTTTAAAAGCAATCCTGAGAACACCCGGGATTGAACTGGCAGCTGTTTATGATAAAGATCCGAAACGGCTCGAGCAGCTGCGCCTTACTTATGCCGATTCTTTATTTTATGCAGCTGTTTATCAGCAGCTGCTTGAGGACACTACAATCGATGCCTTTGCCCTGACCGTCTCTACCGGGGCTCATTTTGTGCTGGCAGAGCAGGCGCTGGCAGCGGGAAAGCATATTTTTATCGAAAAACCATTCACTGAGACCCTTTCGCAGGCAGAGCGTCTTTACGAACTAGCAAGAGAAAAGGATCTCAGGATTCATGTGGATCATATTATGATCTACCACCCTGCAGTTCGTAAAATGAAGGAGCTGCTTGAGAAAAACTGTCTCGGAGAGATCCGATACATGGAAATGCGCAGAACCAGCTTTGGCGGA
>CADBNQ010000192.1 GCA_902796045.1 uncultured Lachnospiraceae bacterium
CCAGGGGTGGACAAGGCCGGCTGCCCACAAGAGCCCGGTCATGAAAAAGAAGGTGCCAAGGACGATCACCAGGGTCAGTATATACCCGGCAAACAGCTCCGCGCTGACCTTTCTCTCCCTTTTTTCCTCAAGCACCTGGTCCATGGGACAGCCGTAGATCAGGTGCAAAAGCCCATTTTTTATCTTATCAATAAACCATCCGATGATCTGGACAGGGTGGATGAGCCTGTGGGGGTCCCCCAGGATCAGGTCCATGACAAAGCCCAGTATCATGGCATATATCAGTTTCATATCTTTCGTATCCTATGCCTTCCTCATGAGCTGGAAAGCTCTGCGGCCATCTCCACGAAACGGCCGGCAAGATCCTTACAGTTGTGGAAATAAAAATGGGGATAGCCGGCAAAGACCCGGTCCTTCACGTAGATCCCTTCCCAGCTTCGTCCTGTTGCCTTCTTCATCAGGCAGGCATCTCCCCGCCTGTGCGCTCTGGAATAATGGAATTCATGGGCGCGGATCACGGTGCCCTTGTCAAAATAAGCCGTATCTTTCAGGGCCTCCACATAGACATAGCCAAAATCCATAGACAGGCGCCTGGTCATCTCCACATCTGTATCAACCAGAGCCAGCATGGGCATGGCACTTCCGTCGGTCTCTATCAGGTTCTCGCAGGAATACATAAATCCCCCGCACTCTGCAAAGACCGGGCATCCTCTTCTTACGGCGTCCCGGATGGCTGCTCTCATGGAAACGTTCATGGACAGGTTTCTCCGGTAAGTCTCGGGATATCCTCCGCCAAGGTAGATGCCCCCGGTCCCCTCCGGCAGCTCTGTATCCCTGGTGGGGCTGAAATAGACGAGCTCTGCCCCAAGCTGTTCAAGGATCTCCAGGTTCTCCCTGTAATAAAAACAGAAGGCCTTGTCCCAGGCCACTGCGATCCTGGCTCTCTTCGCCGGCAATGCCGGAGCTTCCACGACAGGAAGGGGGCTGGCTTTCCTTCCGATCTCCAGGAGAAGGTTCAGGTCTATGCAGGAGGCTGCCGTCACACCCAGGAGGGTGATGACTTCATCCAGATTGGTGATCTCGGCTGCTGTCATCAGGCCCAGGTGGCGGCTCCCGATATGGATCCCTTCTGTCTCCGGGAAATAGCCCACTGCCCTAATGCCAAGCTCCTCCTCGATCACGGGCTTCATCATGCCAAAAAGGCCCTTGCTGCAGCGGTTTAGTATCACACCCTTAACCGGGTTGTCCCGGTAGGCAAGCATGCCCTTGATCAAAGGGATCATGGTATGGGACATCCCCTTCACATTGAGGATCAGGATGACGGGGGACATGGTGGCGACAGAGACAGTATGGGTACTCTTCTCACAGGAAACACCGATCCCGTCATAGTAGCCCATGACACCCTCTGTCACAGTAAAATCTGCCTTCCGGCTGTCCTTTGCCATCAGATACCTCAGGTCCTCCTCTGTCGAAAAGAAAGGGTCCAGGTTCCGGCAGTCCATCCCTGTGATATGGCTGTGCAGCATGGGGTCGATATAATCCGGCCCGCATTTATATGACTGGATCTTCAATCCTTTATCTGTAAGTGCCTTGAGGATGCCGCAGGTGATGCTGGTCTTCCCGCAGCCGCTGTTGGCTCCGGCGATCAGGATCCTGGGCATGTTTTCTTTGCTGGTCATAGTTTCTCCTGTCCGGGTCTTTTTATGATGATCATGGGGATCCCCGCCTCCTTGCAGGCAGCGACCTTGATATCGACTCCCCCGGTCTTTCCGCTGTCCTTGCTGACAAGGACCCTGGCATCTGTCTGCCGGATCAGCCGGAGATTGTCCTCCACAGTGTAGGGGGGCATCTCCCCGAAGACATGGTCTGCGGGATATCCTGCCTTCCGGCAGCCCTCGTAGGAAGCCTCATTGTCAAGGACCCGGATGTAAACCCGGTCTTTTGCATCCTTCACACCCTCCGCGTAAGTCCCGGCAGTATTGACCCCCGTTGTAAGGAGGATGCTTCCGGCGATCCCGTTCAGCTTCTCCACCGCTTCCCCGACATCTGCCACATAGATGATCTGGTCATAATCATAGACCAGCTGGCTTCTCTCATATCTCCTGTAGGGGATCCGGTGTCTGGCAGCCGCCTTTTTGACAGTCTCGGTGACGATCCTGGCAAAAGGATGGGAGGCATCGATGACCTCCCCGCACGGATTCTCAGAAAAGAGGGCATAAAAGCCCTCTTCGTCCAGCCGGCCGGTATGGATATCGATGGCATACTCTTCAAGCATCTGGGCGCCTAGGTCTGTGGCAACACAGGCCAGGACCTTATGTCCTGCCTTCAGCTCCTCTTCGATGACCTGGCGGGATTCACTTGTTCCGGCGATCACTACGCTATCGTAATACATGGTTTCCTCACTATCAACCGGAATCGCATCGTCGATTCCTCGTCAGAGATCAGATCTCTTTCTTTATGATCATTGTGGTAAAATATCCATACTCCTTATCCGGCAGGATGGGGCCAACATACTCCCCTTCCATGCCGACATTGCTGATGATCACGGCATTGTTTTCCTTGCCTCTGGCCTTCAGGATGTCATAGATGGCTTTCACATGATTGCCCACCTTCATGATGACAAGGTTTTCGAAGACATCCAGGACCTTTACGACCTCATCCACGCCCTTCAGGGAAGGGATCACGCCAAAGCCGTCATTGCCTTCCACGATGGAGATGTTGGCTTTGCTGGCTCCCGCGCAGAAAGCCGGGATGCCGGACACCATCTCCACATCATAGCCTGCCTCCAGGAGCGGCTTGTGGATGTAGGAATAGGTACTGTAGATACCGATGTCACCAAGGACAATCATGGCCAGGGTCTTGCCCTCATCCAGAAGCTTCTTCACCTCAGCGGTGGCTGCGGCACGGTCATCCTCCCTGACAGACAGGTCTTTGTTCATGGAAAATACCACTTCATAGATCTTCTCATCCGGAATCTCCACTGCGCCCCTGGCAATCTCCAGGGCGACACACTCTTCACCGCGCTTCTTCACCGGGATCACCAGGATGTCGCACTCCTTGATCAGCCTTACAGCCTTCAATGTCATTAATTCTGAATCTCCGGGACCCACCCCGATGCCGTACAGTTTACCTTTCATGATTATTCTCCTTATATATTCGCACTTGTATTCTTTAGTGACTTATTGTATTGGTTCCTCGAGACTTTTTTTCGCATGTTCGACAAAGAGGCCGGCGATGGCATCGATCTCCCCGATTCCTTTCAGGATGACCTCTGTCTCATATCCGTCCCTCTCCATCCTGGACTGCCAGGAGTCTTCGCCGTCTCCTGCCAGGTCATTTCTGGCATGGTCCCCGGCCACGATCAGGAGGGGCATCATGTAAACCTTTCTGATCCCCTTTCTGACGAAACGACGCCTGATATAATCAGCCTCCGGAAACCCTTCTACCGTGCCGATAAATGCATTGTTATATCCCAGGTCTCTTAAGACATGCTCCATCTTGTTGTAGGTCCTGTCCGCAGCATGTCTGGTCCCGTGCCCCATCAGGAGGAAGGCTTCATCCTCCGGCAGGGGACAGGGTACCTGCTGCATGACGATCTCGGCCACCTTCTCATAATCTTCTTCTGTGGTCAGGAGGGGCTTGCCTATACAGAAGGACTTGAAATCATCCTTGTAGGGAAGGATCATATCGAGCATCTTCTCGTACTCCAGACCAGGTATGATGTGGGTAGGCTGGCAGATCACTTCCTCATAATTGCCTGCCACCAGCTTCTCAAATACTTCTTCCGGGCTGCTGATCACGATGTTCCTGGTTCTGGCCAGCTTGCGTATGATCATCTTTGAGGTAAATGCCCGAAAGAAATCATGGTCCGGAAAGGCACTTTTCAGCTTGTCCTCGACATTGGTGATGGCAGGAAAAGCAACATCCACGCTGGTTCCGAAGCTGACAACTACTAATGCTTTCTTGCTCATGCTAGCCTCCTTTATGCATCCGGGGATCCGATCATGGCTGTGAAGAGGAGGACCGGATTGTTGGTGTCCATGATATGATAGCTTCCGATCTTTCTTCCCCTGCCGACCGTGACCTGGATCACATCATAGTCCGGATCATAGTGCCCCAGGGTCTCTCCTGCCTCTGCTATGGTCTCTAAAGTCACGGCAGATACGGTGACCAGGACCTTCCTGTCAAATGAAGCGATCTGGTCCAGGATCTCCTTGAGCTTTCCGCCGCTTCCTCCCACAAAGACCTTGTCCGGCACCGGAAGCTTCTTTACTTCCTCCGCCGCGTCTCCATGGTGGATAAGGAGATGGCCGGCAGAAAATTTCTCTTTGTTCTTTTCGATCAGGGCAACGGCCTGGCTGCTCCGCTCTACCGCGTGCACCTCCCCGAAAGGTGCCTGCCTGGCACATTCGATGGAGATGGAGCCGGTTCCCGCGCCCACATCCCATATGATATCATCCGGGCGGATCCTCATCTTGTGAAGGATCAGGACCCGGATCTCCTCTTTTGTCATCGGTGTCCTGTCCCTGACAAAATCCTCATCGGTCAGAAAACAGGGTCTCACCACCTGCCGGGGGGCAGGATTCTTTATCATGGCGACGCAAAGGGAAGGAAACTCTTTCCCCGCGATCTCCTCAGGGCTTCCGCTGACCACCATCTCATCTTCATAGGAGAGGTTGGCCCCGGCTGCCACCGTCACGTCATCAAGTCCATAATCCAGCATGATCCGGGCCAGCCAGGCCGGCCCCTGCTCTTTGCTGCACAGGAAGAAGACCCTGGGGTTCTCCGTCACCGCAAGGGCTATGGAGCCAGGTGTCCTGGTCCTGCCGTGGACACTGATGATCTGTGCGTCTTCCATGGTCTCTCCGAGAGCGGCCCCCAGCATCTGCAGGGACCCGATCCCCGGAAGGATCTGCATCTCCCAGTCCCGGCTGACCGGGTCACCCAGGATGGTCTTGTACAGGCTGTACATGAGAGGATCTCCGCTGACCACCAGGGCGACGTCCCTGCCCTCCTTCAGCAGACCGTCAATCTGCGCAAAGGTATCCCTGATCCTGCCCATGGGGCAGAAATCCGGACCACCGGTCTGGTCCTCCCGGCTGCAGACGGACGCAAGCATGGGCAGGATCCTCCTGGCTGCGATCACGGTATGGGCACTGTTCATACAATCTCTGGCCGCAGGCATCACATAGCCCTCGCTGCCCGGACCGATCCCGATAATTGTCAGCTTACTCATTGATACATACCTCCTTCAGCAGGTCAGGCGTGTTGTCACTCATAGCCAGGATCTCATTATCACTGTTTAAAAAGAGCACTGCCACATGGGCCATCTCATGGGCCGTCTTCCGGCAGTAGAAGGCTGCCTTCTCGGCCATATCATGCCAGATCCCCATGAGTCCCTCCTCCTCCACGACCTCCATGGCCTTCTTGGTGGTGAGGCAGTCATAGATCCGGCGGACCGTCCCGATGGACGCGCCATGCAGGGCTGCATGGGTGCATATGGTCTCAATCCTGCCGTCAGAAACATGACTGTGGGTGTTCATGGTGCCGGAAGCCACCTTGACAAGCTTTCCGGCAAAGCCTCCGATCAGGATATGGGTAAAGCCCCGCTCCACCGCCTCCTCGATCATAAATCCTATATAATTGCTGACCTGGAGGATACATTTAAATTCTCCGAAATGTCTTTTAAGGGCGTTCTCCCCAGTCGTCCCCAGGACAAACAGTATGGCCGTATGTCCCTGCCTGGCATACATATCAAGTTCTGCCAGCAGGGAATCCTTCATGGCCTCCTCGCTCATGGGCCGGACGATGCCGGTGGTCCCCAGGACAGACAGGCCATCCACGATCCCCAGCCTGGGATTAAAGGTCTTTCTGGCCAGCTCCCTCCCCGTAGGGATGGAGACGGTCACGACGGCCGCCCTGGGACCGATGATCTCCCTTAAGGCCTTCTCAGCCATCTGCCGGGGAACGGGGTTGATGGCCGGCTCTCCCACAGGCAGCTTGAGGCCCTCCTGGGTCACGGTACCGACCCCCTCGCCTCCCACAAAACGGATCTCTCCCTCCTCATCCAGGAGGTCCACTCTTGTGATGATCTCGCTCCCGTGGGTGACATCCGGATCGTCCCCTGCGTCCTTGATGATGGCGCAGGTGCCGGGTGTCTTGGGGATGACATCCAGGTATAATGTTTTGCCGATCGGCGTATCCACCCGGATCACATCCGGACATTTCCCGGTGGTCAGCCAGACAGCGGCGGCCGCTGCCCCTCCGGTCATGCAGGAGCCGGTGGAAACACCTTCTCTAAGTTTTTTCATCTTTTTTAAGTCCGCAGTTACATCTGGTAAAGCATGGCGTTGCAGATGGTGGCCGCGATATTGCTGCCGCCCTTTCTTCCCCTCGGTACGATATAGGGGACCTCTGTCTCCATGATCAGTTCCTTGGACTCCACCACATTGACAAAGCCCACCGGGGCGCCGATGATCAGTGCCGGGCGCAGCCTGCCTTCCTGAATCAGCTCATAAAGGCGGATCAGGGCAGTAGGCGCATTGCCGATGGCAAAGATCACATTGTCTCCCAGGGCAGCGCCCCGCTCCATGCAGATGGCCGCTCTGGTGCATCCTCTCTCTTTGGCTTCTTTGGCCACATCCTCATCGGACATATAGCAGTGGGCCTGGCCGCCGAAAGATTCCAGTTTCTTTTTATTGATGCCGGACCAGGCCATGCGGGTATCCGTCACGATGTGAGCTCCCTTCCTGATGGCCTCCATGCCCAGCTTTGCGGCATCTTTGGAAAAGCAGAGATTATCCGCATAATCAAAATCGGCAGAAGTATGGATGCAGCGCTTCACGATGGCAAACTCCGGATCAGGCCAGGTCCTGCCGCCGAGCTCGCTGGTGATGATCTCCATGCTCCGCTTCTCAATATCTTCAGGTTTCACGATCTGTATTTTATCAAGCATTTGCCTCCCACCTTTCTATCATCAGTCTAATTCCTCATAGGTTCCAAAGGCTGTCTGCTCAAAACTCGGCAGCTCCCAGTATGCCTTAAAGGCATAGTCCGCGATGGTAAATCCCATGACAGCGCCTGTCCCTTCCCCGAGACACATATTGGCAAGAATATAGGGCTGCTTGCCCATGGCATCCAAAACCATACGGCCTGCCGGCTCGTTGGAACAGTGGGACGGGAAAAGGTAGGGGTCGCAGGCAGGGGCGATCTTCACTGCCAGGAGGGCAGCGACCGATGAGATAAAACCATCGATGAAGATAGGCAGTCCCGCTGCGGCAGCCCCGATATAGCATCCCACCAGGCCGGCGATGTCAAGACCGCCTACCTTGGACAGGACATCCAGGGGATCGTCCGGGTCCACCTGGTTGATCCTGATGCTCTCCCTGATCACCTCGATCTTATGCTCGAGGTCCTTGCTGGAGAGTCCTGCTCCTTTTCCGGTCACCTTCTCCACAGACTGGTCGAGAAGGACCGAACAGATGGCGCTGCTGGTGCTGGTGTTGCCGATGCCCATCTCGCCTGTAGCCAGGACATTGTAGCCCTTCGCCTTGAGGTCATTGACCATCTCGATGCCCACTTCGATGGCCCGGATGGCTTCTTCCCTGGTCATGGCAGGTCCATGGAGCATGTTGTCAGTTCCGTATTTTATCTTGCGCCTGATCACCCTGGGATTATCCGAATCCGTGGCGATGCCGATATCCACGGGATAGACGTCCGCACCGCTCATGCCGGACATGATGCAGATGGTGGCATTGTGTTTGGTCATGTTCTCAGTGACGGTCTTCGTTACCTCCTGGCCCGTCTGCGTGACCCCCTCTGCTACCACTCCGTTGTCGGCAGCCATGACGATGACTGCCTTCTTACCCATACGCGGTTCCTTGTCCCGGTAGATCCCGGCGAACTGGATGACCATCTCTTCCAGCCTGCCCAGGCTGTAAAGAGGCTTGCCCAGTGTGTTCCATCTGGCGCGGGTAAAGGCCATGGCCTCCTCGTCAAGAGGACGGATGGCCGCAATCGTTTCCTTTAGTGACATAGTATTCTCTCCCTCGTATTATCAAGACTCGCCCGCGAGTCTCCACCCATCTGAAAAATTACCACAGGGGCAGGTATGTCCAGATGCCTGCCGGAAATCCGGCATATCTGGTGATGATCAGAAGAAGAAGCAGAAGCTCCACTTCGGCGAGCTCGCTTCCTGCCCCCATCACGTCTCCGGTGATCCCGCCGATCTTTCCGCTGATATAGAGGCGAAAGAGCCAGGCAAGGCCGAAGAGGACCGCAAACATCAGGATCCCCCAGTAAGAGAAGGCTGTCCCCATAAAGACCAGGCCAAAAAGGATGGTCCCGATGAGGGTGCCGCGGTCAATGGTCCCCACGTAAATCCCGATCCCCTTCTTCCTGGGGTAGATCGCCTTGTAGACGATGGCCCCCTGGACCATCTTCCCGGCGATCGGCATCATGAGGATGACCAGCCATTTCATATCAACATAAGCAAGACCTGCCAGCTTCAGGATGATATCAAAGCACATGGCGATGGCCCCGTTGGTCCCGATCCGGCTGTCTTTCATGATCTCCAGCATCCGCTCACGGGTCCTGGCAGAATAGATGCCGTCAGCCGTATCGGACAGGCCGTCCAGGGCAAAGGCCCCTGTGACACAGAAGTTGGCCAGCAGGGCAAAGATGATCCCGAAGATCTCCGGCAGGACCAGGGTGACCAGCAGATATACTGCCATATCTACCAGGCCGATGACCAGCCCTGTCAGGGGATAGTAGAGGAATCCCTTGTGCATATCCTCATCCTTCACTTCGCCGAGGTCCACATTGACAGGGATCCTTGTCATAAATCCGATAGTCAGGAGGAAACGTTTCAGCTGTGTCTTCATGACAGCACATCTCCTCCCTCTGTCCTGGCGTCTCCTTCCCGGCCGTCTCCGGCCAGGTCGCTTAAAATCGTCTCGACAATGCCCCGGGCCGTGTAGGATACTGCGGTCCTTGCCACAGGCAGTCCCAGCTTCCCGGCGGTCTTTGTGGTCACCGGACCGATACTGATATAGCGGCCCTTCACCTCGGAAAGGTCATCGACCATCTCCACAAAGGCCTTCACGGCACTGGAGCTGGCAAAGGTAATATAGTCCACCATCCTGACAAGCCGGTTCAGCTCGTCAGCCTTACGGAAGTCCTTCACTGTATGATACAGGGAAACATTGGTATAGTCAACACCCGCCTGATCAAATGCCCGGGGGAGGACTTCATTGGCCTCCTCAGCCCGCAGCATCAGGACCCTGTCACCTTCTTTCAGGTGGGGAAGGATGGCCCTGGCCATGTCCTCGGAGGAGTAGGCCGTGGGTATAAAATCACTGTAGATATGGCGGTCTTCCAGTGCCTTCCTGGTTCCCTCGCCGATCACCGCAAAATGGATGTGGGCAAAGTCTCTGACATCTTTCTTCCGGTCAGCCAGCTCATCGAAAAAGCAGGCCACACCGTTGGCGCTGGTAAAAATGATCCAGCTGTAGCTTTTTATCTCCTCAAGGGCTGCCCCAAGGGCAGGATTGTGCATGTTTTCTGTGCGGATCAGGCTGAAGGAGATGGCCTCGGCCCCTTCCTCCTTCAGGATGGGGGACAGGCGGTCCACCATGGACCTGGTCCCTGTCACCAGAACGCTCTTTCCGGACAGTGGTTTATGGCCGTACCAGTCAAGTACCTCAGACAGGCCTACCACATCGCCGACGACCGTGATGGCCGGGGTCCTGATCCCTTCTCTCTTCACGACCTCCACGATATCGCAGAGCCGTCCTCTGGCCACTCTCTGTCTGGCCGTAGTCCCCTCCTGGAGAACACCCACAGGGGTCTCCGGATCCTTGCCGTTGGCCATTAGGGCTTCTACGATATTGGGCAGGTTCTTCAGTCCCATCAGGAAGATCAGGGTCCCCTCTTCTCTGGCGAGGGTGCCGTAATCCAGGACCGTCGCCCCGTTCTTGTGATTGCCTTCATGGCCGGTGATCACATGGAAGGAGGAGGCAAAATCCCGGTGGGTCACCGGTATGCCGCAGTAGGCCGGCACCGAGTAGGAAGACGAGATCCCGGGAACCACTTCAAAGTCTACCCCGGCTTCTCTGAGCTCCTGTCCTTCTTCACCGCCCCGCCCGAAAATGTAAGGATCTCCGCCCTTTAAGCGGACAACATTCTTGCCGGCCAGGGCCAGATCGATCAGGAGCTGGTTGGTCTCGTACTGTTTCAGATGATGATGGGAAGACCTCTTTCCCGCATAGATCAGCTCGGCATCATCCCGGACTTCATTTAAGAGGGAGCTGGATGCCAGGTTGTCATAAACCACCACATCCGCCTCCCGGATCAGGCGCAGTCCCTTCCTGGTCAGAAGGTCCTCATCTCCGGGACCTGCCCCCACCAGGTAGACCATGCCTTTGTTGACTTCCCTGGCCACGGTCTCTCCCAGGCTGCAGGCTGATTCCAGAGGATTGTCGGGATCGATCTCTATGGTCCCGAGAGCCTTCCTGCCGTGCACGCCATCCTTTACATACATGGCCTTCATGGTCAAAACCCCGTCCGAAGCCCTGCAGTAGGCCGCTGCCGGGGCATTGCAGCTGCCGCCGATGGTGATCAGGTAGGACCTCTCTGCCATCAGGAGCAGTTCTGCCTGGCTGCTGTGGATCGCTGCCAGCACCTCTTTGATCTCTTCGTCTTTCGTCCGGCTCTCCACCGCCAGGATCCCCTGGCCGGCAGCCGGAAGGAAGGTCTCCGGATCCAGATATTCATAATGGATCCCTTCCTCCTGATGGAGGTCCAGCCGCTCAATGCCCGCAGCCGCAAGGATGATGCCGTCATACTGGCCTTCCCTGAGCTTACGCAGCCGGGTCTGGACATTTCCCCGCAGCAGTCTGATCTGCACATAAGGGTTGATCTCTTTGATGAGGATCTCCCGGCGCAGGGAACTGGTGCCCACGATGCTGCCCGGCTCAAGGTCTGACAGCTTCCTTCCATCGGTGGTCACAAAGGTGTCCCGCACATCCGCCCGGTCCAGGACTGCCCCGATGGCAAGTCCTTCCGGGAACTCCATCGGCATATCCTTGGCACTGTGGACCGCGATATCGATCGCGCCGGAAAGGAGCTCTGCCTCCAGCTCGGCGGTAAAGACGCCCTTGCCCCCGAAGGAGGTCAGAGAACGGTCAAGGATCTGGTCTCCTTTGG
Source organism: uncultured Lachnospiraceae bacterium (assembly GCA_902796045.1). Taxonomy (GTDB): domain Bacteria; phylum Bacillota; class Clostridia; order Lachnospirales; family Lachnospiraceae; genus Anaerobutyricum. The sequence continues at coordinate 11,206 of CADBNQ010000192.1, forward strand.
TGTCAATCTTGACGATCTCCACTTTGATGTCCGGAAATGCCTCTTCTATCTTCTGTTTTACAATGTCGGTCTGAGCCAGAGCCAGCAGGCTCTTTCTCGTACCGACCCGAATGACTTTCTTCATAGTTATACTTCTCCGACTATAATCCGTACTTCTCCTCATAGCCTCTTGGCGTGATCATCTTTCCGTTCTTTACGTAGGTGTTGGAATTACCGATCAGAACAATGCTGAACATATCGATCGGGGCATCCTTGACCTCGCCCAGGGTAGTGATCAGAGATGACTGATCGCTGCGTCCGGCGTTGCGCACAATGCCCACAGGCGTATCAGGCTTGCGGTATTTCATCAGGATCTCAGCTGCTTTTTCCACATAATCCACTCTCTTTTTACTCTTGGGATTATAGAGGCAGACGATCATATCTCCCTGGCCGGCACAGTCCACCCGCTTCATGATCAGGTCAAATGGTGTCATCAGGTCACTTAAGCTGATGACTGCAAAATCGTGCATCAGAGGGGCCCCAAGCACGGAGGCAGCCGCGCTGGCTGCTGTGATGCCAGGCACAGTCTCGATCTCCACATCCGATCCCCTGTCATTGGCAATCTCCAGCATGATCCCCGCCATGCCGTAGATCCCGCTGTCGCCTGAACTGACCATGGCGACGGTCTTTCCCTCCTCAGCCAGGTCAAGAGCCAGCTTGCAGCGGTCGATCTCCTTGGTCATCGGCGTGGCCAGATATTCCTTGTCCGGAAAAAACTCCTTCAGCATCTCAATATAGGTCGTATAGCCGGTGATGATGTCAACACTGTTGATCACCTCAATGGCCTTCTGTGTCATATGTTCATATCCGCCGGGGCCAAAACCCACAGCATATAATTTACCCATCTTTTTCTCCTTTAACTACCTGTCTTCCAGACACCGGAAAAAGACCTCGAGGTCTTCCGGCATGTTGTTATCCCTCACCCAGAAAAAGAACTGATTGAGGGCATAGTCTACACCCTTGTGCTCCACCATCTTCTTAAAGCAGGCTTTTTCCTTCTTGATCACAGGCAGGGAATCCTGAAAGATCATCCACCTCTTGAACTGTAGTTCAAACTCCTCGAGCATGCCTGCGGCCGCCTCGGCTTCCTCCTGCTTCTTTCGGTTATTCTCCTCCGCGATCCTGGTAAAATCATCAATATTGTAATAGCTGATATCGCCGAGGGAAGTGATCTTTTTCTCGATGTCCATGGGAACGGCAAGGTCCACAAAGACCCGGGGCTTATCGGTTTTGATACTGTTCTTCACTTTATTGTAGGTCAGCACATAATGAGGACTCGAGGTGGAGGAGATGATCACATCCATCTCGTCGATATAATCATACCGGTCCTCATATTCGATGACGGTAAAGTTCTTCTCGCCATGCTTTAAGGTGATGACCTTGTTGCCGCGGGTGGTCACATAGATCTCGGGACCCTTTACCCGGACAAGGTTCATCAGGACGATACCGCCGATCTTGCCGGTGGCGCCGATCACCATCACTTTCTTCCCCTTCAGGGTCCCCAGGGCATCCTCCGCTGCCTTGATGGCCAGGGTTGCCGTGGACACAGATGTCTTGGACAGGTCCGTTGAGGTCTTGACCTTCTTGGCTCCGGTCACGGCATCTCTGAAGAAAGTATTCAGATAGACGCCGGTGGTCCCGGCTGAGATGGCAAGGGTGTGGGCGGACTTCACCTGGCCCAGGATCTGGTCCTCACCCACCACCATGGAATCCAGCCCGGCCGCCACCCGGAAAAGGTGGCTGATGGCCCTGTCACCATGGAAGAAAAGCACATAATCGCTGATATCCTCCTCATCCTGGGCATCCGCCATCTCCAGAAGCTCCTTCTCCATGAGATGGAAAGCCTCCCTGCGGTTGGCGGGGTCTGCTGAGTAGGCATAGAGCTCCGTCCGGTTGCAGGTAGAAAGGATCAGGCTCTCATCCACCTCCGGATACTCTGTCAGCCTCTTCATGAGGGCAAGCTGCTGCTCTGTTGTGAAAGCGAACTTCTCACGGATGTGCAGAGGGGCTACCCTGTGGCTGATACTGATTATCTGAATAGACATAGTCTTATATCCTCATCTTTATTCTTTCGTCCTTATTCTTTGGCAGTCCTGAACTCGTGTGTAAATGTCTTGTCATAGAGTTTGGACAGCTCGTACTCATCTCCAAGGAAGTCTCCCACAACGGTCAGGGCTGTCTTGGTGATGCCTGCCTCCCTCACCTTCTCGGCGATATTGGTCAGGTTGCCGATGACGATCTTCTGGTCTTCCCAGGAGGCCTTGTAGACAACAGCCACCGGTGTATCCGGCCGGTACTCCTTCATAAGGGTCTCGGAAAGCTCCTCGATCATGCCCACACTCAGGAAAATGATCATGGTGGAGTTGTGCTTTGCAAGATCGGCTAGCTTCTCCTTTGGCGGCATGGGGGTCCTGCCCTCCATGCGGGTAAGGATCACGGTCTGAGAGACGCCCGGAAGGGTATACTCCTTCTGCAGGGCGGCCGCCGTTGCCAGGAAGGAGCTGACACCCGGGATCACTTCATGGGCGATCCCCAGCCGGTCCAGTTCATCCATCTGCTCCCTGTGGGCACCAAAGATTGCCGGGTCTCCAGTGTGGACCCTGGCCACGTCGAGGCCCTTCGCATCGGCCTCCTTCATCACATCGATAACCTCCTCCAGGGTCATGGTGGCACTGTTGTAGATCGCAGCCCCCTCCTTGGCCCCTGCCAGGACTTTCTTGTTGACCAGGGAACCGGCATAGATGATCACATCCGCCTGGTCAATCAGCTTCTTTCCCTTGATCGTCAGCAGTTCCGGATCTCCGGGACCCGCTCCGATAAAATGTACCATAGTATCTCCTTCCTGAGCAGCCTGACTGCTCCAATCAATTATATTCTTATGATTCCGGTACCTGGA
>CADBNQ010000193.1 GCA_902796045.1 uncultured Lachnospiraceae bacterium
GAGACATTGCCAATCCCTGTTATCGCTGCAGTGAACGGATTTGCATTAGGCGGCGGCTGTGAGATTTCCATGAGCTGCGATATCAGGCTCTGCGCTAAGAACGCAATCTTCGGACAGCCTGAGGTTGGTCTGGGTATTACACCGGGATTTGGCGGAACCCAGAGACTTGCCCGTATTGTAGGCCCAGGAAAAGCAAAACAGCTTATCTACACCGGCCGCAACATTAAGGCAGCTGAAGCTTACAGAATCGGTCTTGTTAATGAAGTATATCCTGCAGAAGAGCTGATGCCGCAGGCACTCAAGATGGCCAAGGGCATCGCAAAACAGGCTCCTATCGCTGTTCGCGCCTGCAAGAAGGCAATCAATGAAGGTCTTGAGGTCGGAATGGACGAGGCAATCGTGATCGAAGAGAAGTTATTCGGAAGCTGCTTCGAGTCAGAAGACCAGAGATATGGTATGGCTTTCTTCCTCGACAAGAACAAAGAGAAGGTTAAAGAGCCATTCAAGAACTGCTAATGTATTATTTATAAGTAGATGAAAAAGGAGGAGATTATCATGAAAGTTGGAGTTATCGGCGCTGGTACAATGGGATCCGGTATCGCTCAGGCATTTGCTCAGACTGAGGGCTATGAGGTTTATTTATGTGATATTAACGACGAATTTGCTGCTAACGGCAAGAAGAAAATTGCCAAAGGCTTTGAGAAGAGAGTAGCAAGAGGCAAGATGGATCAGGCTAAGGCTGATGCTATCCTCGCTAAGATCACAACAGGCACAAAAGATATCTGTACCGACGCCGATTTAGTAGTTGAGGCAGCCCTCGAGGTTATGTCTGTTAAGCAGCAGACATTTAAAGAACTGCAGGAGATCGTTCCGGCAGATTGCATTTTTGCCACTAACACATCCTCTCTTTCCATCACAGAGATCGGTGCAGGACTTGACAGACCGGTTATCGGCATGCATTTCTTCAATCCGGCTCCTGTAATGAAACTGATCGAGGTTATCCAGGGTGAGAACACACCGGATGAGATCAAGGATAAGATCGTTGAGATCTCTACTTCCATCGGCAAGACACCTGTAGAGGTGAAGGAAGCAGCTGGTTTCGTAGTTAACAGAATCCTTGTTCCAATGATCAACGAAGCCGTAGGTATCTACGCTGACGGTGTTGCATCCGTTGAGGGTATTGACACAGCTATGAAGTTAGGCGCTAACCATCCGATGGGACCGCTTGCCTTAGGCGATCTGATTGGTCTGGACATCTGCCTGGCAATCATGGAAGTACTTTACAATGAGTTTGGCGATCCGAAATACCGTCCGCATCCATTGCTGAGAAAAATGGTTCGTGCCGGCAAGTTAGGTATGAAGACAGGTATCGGATTCTACGATTACAGCAAATAATAACCGATCGGTAAAGCTGCTTCACACGGAGCAGCCAAAGTTACAAGACAACAATCATTGAATTTTCCAGGGACTGCAGTCTATGACTGTGGTCCCTCTTTATTAGACAAAAATGTAAAATAATAGTTGAATTTCTAAATATTCGTGCTATAATGTCCTTGTAACTTAACATAACAGATGGCAGCTGCCCTGTGTATCAGATTAGATACAACAAGAGGGGAGCCTGCAGAAAGGAGGACATTATGTCGCAAATCATTGTTTCTGCCAGTGAGCTCAGCAGAAAGAAGGAAGCTCTGTCATCACTAAAGAAAACCCTGGCTTCACAGATCAGCCAGTTTGAATCAGAGGGGAAGAAGCTCGATTCCATGTGGGACGGGCCTGCCAAGGCAAAGTATTCCCTGGCACTGACACTTGATATCAATAAACTGAAGATGTTCCTGAAGATCGTAGAGGAGTTTATCTCCGTGCTGGCAACCATCATTTCACTGTATAAGCTGATGGAGAAGAAGAATCTGTCCGTTGCGTCAAGCTGATTGAATTTAACATGACAGGAGGTAGAAAGTATGGCTGATGTGATTAAGGTGAGTCCCGAGAAGCTGAAGGCGTCTGCCGCTTCGCTGGGATCAACAGGGAAGGCAATTAAGAAGACAACAGGACAGATGCTGTCTCTGGTAACAGGCATCAGTAAGAATGTCTGGAGCGGTGAGGCATCCGGTTCATTCATCAAGAAGTTCCACGGACTCCAGACAGATGTGACCAAGATGTGCAAGAGGCTGGATGAACAGTCTGCGCATCTTAACACGATCGCTACTGAGTACCGCACAACTGAGAATGCCAATAAGGCTGCTGCGGCAAAGCTGAAACAGTCTTTTTCCTGAGAAGATTAAAGAGAAATACCGGGTGAATTAAGGAGCAGGTCCGGTTTTGAAGGAGGGAGACATCCCTGACGTACCGGACCTGCATCGTATATGGCAGGGGGAAGAGGATGTCGATTTTGCTGGCAGTATTTGGAAAGAAGGGCTATGCACAGTACAGGCTTCCGGTCCGGAGAAACATCGATTACAGCCTGTGGCTTTCTGAGAGGATCTTTCTGACAGAGGATTCTCTCAGGATCTATCTGGAGAATATTGAAGGAAGCTGGCGCATCAGGGAATCGGAGTCCTATGTGATCATCGGCCTGCAGGGGAGAAAAGATCTTCAGAAGGGCGGTCGTTTTGATCTTGTCTCCCTGCAGGGAGATGTGTATACCTTTCATGTCTATGACCTGACTGACAGATCATATTCCTATGATAAATACCACATAAGATCTCCCATTAGCATAGGCCGCGGTCTGGAGAATGATATTGTCATCAGAGACCATCCCGCCATATCGAGGGACCATGCCAGGATATTCTTCAGTGGCAGTACGTGGATGGTTGAGAGTAAGGGTGTCAATGGCATCTACATCAATGACAGCTTCCTGAGCGACAGGGGGAAGCTGGATTTCGGTGACAGAATCAATATCATGGGAGTCCAGGTGGTCTTTCTGGCTGATTATATTGCAGTGGAAAGGGCAGTTTTTGATGTGGAGACCAGATTGCAGCCTGCAGAGATCCCTGTATATTCCCTGTCAGAGCGTGAAGTCGATGGCGATCCGCCGGCAGACCTTTTTCCTGCCCGGACGCCTGCCGGGCAGGGGAAAGGGAAGGTGCGCGGTTCATCCCACCTGACAATGACCCTTGTGCACAGGTCACCCAGGAGTTACAGAGAGCCTGACGAGGCTGCCATCCAGATCGATCCCCCTCCGGACCAGGATGTGACAGAAGAGATGCCCGCCCCTTTACAGGTTCTGTCCAATACCCTGATGACCCTGCCTATGCTGGCCGGAAGCTTATATATGATCTACATGGCGCAGAAGGAGGGAGAAGGCCAGGAGTCTTATATGTATGGCAGCCTGCTTATCGCGGCTGTATCCCTCCTTACGTCACTGTTCTGGGTCATGGTACAGAGTCTGTATATCCGCAAAAAGGACAGGGACAGTTGGAAGCGCAGTACCCGTTCTTATCGTGCCTACCTTCAGGATAAGAAGAAGGAGATCAGGGAGAGGAGTCTCACCATCAGGGAGATCTATGAGGGGAGATATGTCGACAGCGGCAGCTGCATGAACCTGGTCAGGGATAGCGGCTTTCTGTGGACCAGGATGCCCTATCACAAAGATTTTCTGGACTGCCGGCTGGGGAGGGGGACCATGGCGCTGCCTGCCGAAGTCCAGCTGCCTGAGAATCATTTCCAGATCAGAAAGAACGAACTTCTTGCGGAGGCAGAGCAGCTGTGGAAGGACTGCAGGATGATGAGCGATATGCCGAGAGCCATCTCTCTGGCAGAACATTCACAGATCGGCATTCTTTCAAGGAGCGAAAAGGCGAGGATTGAAATCGCTTCCGGTATCATCGTCCAGCTGGCTTTCCACAATTGCTATACGGAGACAAAGTTTGCCCTGATCTATGATGACGCCGGATGCAGCTCGGCAAAAGACTGGGATGCCATGAGATGGCTGCCTCATGTGTGGGACCGGGATGGTGGTATGAGGTATCTTGCTTCATCCCGGGAGGAGGCAGGTCGTGTCTTTTACTGTCTGATGCAGGTCATCAGGAAGCGGGAGGAGCAGGGCAGATCCCGACTGCCGGTCTATATCATATTTGTGGCAGCCCCGGCATTTCTGGAGGGTGAGCCTATTGAACGCTATCTGACTAAGAGGGAGAATCCTTATGGGATTGTGGTGGTCTGGCTGGCTTCTGAGAGGGAGATGCTCCCCGGGTCCTGTGAGTTTGTCATCGAGAAGAATGAAGAGTTCCAGGGCTGTTATCATATGATGACCGGCGAGAAAGAAGATCTGGTCTTCGACCGGGTTTCCCCGGCCAGGGTGGATCTCTTTGCCAGAAGCCTGTCATCCTGCCGGGTCATCGAAAATACAGACAACAGCGATATTCCGGCAGAGGTCTCCTTCCTCAGTCTGTTTTCAGCAGACAGAGCGCAGGACCTTAAGGTCAGTGACTGCTGGAGAAAGAACAGGGGGCTCGACAGTCTTCGGGCCCCTGTCGGCATTAAGGCCGGCAATAAGATCCAGTATCTGGATATTCATGAGAAGTATCACGGTCCCCATGGTCTGGTCGCCGGAACTACCGGGTCCGGTAAGAGTGAACTTCTTCAGACCTACATTCTCTCCCTGTCCTGCCTCTACAGTCCTGAAATCATCAACCTCTTTCTGATTGATTATAAGGGAGGAGGGATGGCTGCCCTCTTTGACGGTCTTCCCCATATATGCGGCCGGATCTCGAACCTGTCCGGGAGGAAGATCGCCCGGGCCATGACTGCCCTGAGAAGCGAGAACCAGAGGAGGCAGAAGCTCTTCAGAGAATACGGCGTGAATAACATCAGCGCCTATATGAACCTGTATTACAGAGACAGCACGATGGATCCGGTGCCTCACCTGCTGATCGTTATCGATGAGTTTGCCGAGCTTAAAAAGGAAGAGCCGGATTTCATGGCCGAACTGATCAGCGTGGCCCAGGTAGGACGCAGTGCCGGTCTCCATCTGATCCTGGCGACACAAAAGCCCGGAGGGACTGTAGATGATAAGATATGGAGCAACACAAGATTCCGGATGTGCCTGAGGGTTCAGGAGAAGCAGGACAGCATGGATATGCTTCATAAACCTGATGCTGCAGATCTTTCCCAGACGGGCCGCTGTTGTTTTCAGGTGGGCAATGATGAGATCTATGAAGTGTTCCAGACAGGATGGAGCGGGGCAGAGTATATAGAGAACGAAAAGGACCGCAGGAAGTGTGCCATGATTCGCCTGACAGGAGAGGAGGAACCGCTGCCGGCTGCCCCTGATAAGGCAGACCGTTCCCCGCAGAGCCAGTTTGATGCGGTAAGGGACTACCTGATCTGCCTCTCTGAGAAAGAAGGCTTGCCTGGTGCAAGACAGCTGTGGATGGAGCCGCTTCCGGATAAGCTCTTTCTTTCGGACCTTCGGCCTTTGTCTGAAAAGGGAGACCGGACAGACCGGCATAGCCAGCGGGATCCGGCAGTCTGCATCGGACTGGCAGATGATCCGGCCAGGCAGAGACAGGTTACCGTTGAGACTGCATTGTATCACCATACTGTCGTATGCGGACTGCCGATGACGGGAAAAACAACCTTTCTTCAGACCGTGATATATGGGACGGCGGCCGGCTTCTCCCCACAGGAGATCCATATCTACATTATGGATTACAGCAATAACAGCCTGAGAGCTTTTGAGAACCTGCCCCATGTGGGAGGCGTGATCTCTGAAGGGGAGGAAAGAAAGTGCCAGCCGTTTTTTTTCATGCTGGACAGGATTCTTAAAGAACGCAGGAAGATCTTTGCCGGGACGAATTACAGGCAGTATGTCAGCAGGGGGAAATCCTGCGCTCTTCCCGCAATTCTCCTTGTCATAGATAATTTCTCTTCTTTTAATGAAAAAACAGGACACAGGTTTGAAGATACGATTCTGAAACTATGCAAAGAAGGGGAGAACATCGGAATCAGTCTGATTCTGTCATGCGGGGGATTTTCATCCTCAGAGCTTCCGATAAGCATGGCGGATTATTTTAAACAGCAATACTGCCTTGAGATGAAGGAAGCCTTTTCATACTCAGAGATATTCGGAACCCTGACACTGCCTTTGCTGCCGGAAAAGGGTGTACGGGGCAGAGGCCTCACTCTCTTTGAAGGAGAGATCCTGGAGTTTCAGACCGCCCTTGCCCTGCCGGAAAACGATGATCAGAAAAGGATGGACCTGATCAGGGAGATGGGAAGAGAACAGAAGAGAAAGCTTCAAAAGGAGATGCAGGAGTGGCTGCCGGTGCCGATCCCCTGTATCCCGGAGAAACCTTCGCGGGAAGCATTTTTCCGGGAGCCCGGAGTGAGACAGATCCTTGACGGGGGAGAGGATATTCCGGTCGGATATTATGAGAAGACCGCCGGGATCGTCGTTCTGCCGGCAGACAAGGATGGCGTATTCTATATATCAGGCAGGAAGGGGACAGGGCGGCATGGCTTTATGCATATCATCATACAGGCTCTGAAGGGGCTGAAGCAGGACCATATCCTCACAGAGAAAGAGGAGATCCTCACATTTTTGTCCAGCCTGAAGGACGAAAGCGGAGAGAGGGAGAAAAAACAGCAGAGATATTATATACTGATAGAGAACCTGGGTCTCTTTGCCATGCCGGGTGAGGAGCCGTCATCGGAGGACCTGCCTGCCGTCATCTTTGACAGTCAGGCCGGGAAAGGAATAACGGTCTTCCTTCTGCTGGAGGAAGGAGATCTCCTGACGGAAGCATTTGTGATGGCGCACAGCGGCGGAGGTTCCGGAAAGAGGGGGGTTCATATGGGCGGAAAGCTGATGGAGGATACCCTGTTTGAGCATGGGAACCTGTCGTATGAAGAACAGATGGCTGACCTGCGCCCCGGACAGGGCTATCTCTTTGACGGACAGGGCGGCATTGAACGGATACTCATACCTGCTGGATCGGAGGTGGGATGACATGATTCACATAGATGTGTATGTCCCGGCTATGGATGCCTCTTTCGAATTCTGCTGCGATGAGGAGGCACCCCTTTACCAGCTGGGGCGGGACATGTATGAAAGTCTCTTATATAAATCCGGCTTTCAGCCGGAGACAGCGGGCCGGAAGCTGCCGGACTTCTGGTTATGCCACGTGGAAGGAAGGAGAATACTTAACGGACAGATGTCTCTCCGGGAACAGGGAATCGGCCAGGGCATGAGCCTGATGCTCTTGTAGTTCGGAACGGAGATTGACGGCAGGGTACTGTTTTGATATATTGTCATAGAGTATACCATGATATAAAGTATGCCATGATAAGCAGGAGGATTATATGGATTTAAAGGTTGGAGAGATCATCAGGATGAAAAAAAAGCATCCCTGCGGGACAAACCAGTGGAAGATCCTGCGGATCGGCATGGACTTCCGCCTGGAATGCACCGGCTGCGGCAGGCAGGTCATGCTTCCGAGGAAGCTGGTTGAGAAGAATTATAAGGGGCATGTCTCCGACTAAAAAACCCGAAATTGTTACTTGTTTTTAGTTTTGCTCTGTGATATAATGGTCAACTGTAGCGTATTTAATGATCCTTGTTCTCTTGTCACGAAGAGAGCCGGAAAGTCCAGAAGGAGGTGCAGAGATAACCATGAATAAGTACGAATTAGCAGTGGTTGTGAATGCAAAGATTGATGATGACGCAAGAGCGGATGCCATTGAGAAAGTGAAAGAGCTTATTGAGAGATTCGATGGTGTGATTACGAACGTCGATGAGTGGGGTAAGAAGAGATTAGCTTACGAGATCCAGAAGATGAGAGAAGGATACTACTACTTCATTCATTTTGATGCGAACAGTGAAGCTCCGGCAGAGATTGAACGCCGTATCCGTATCATGGAGCCAGTGATCAGATATTTATGCGTTAAGCAGGAGGCTTAACCTTTTAGGAGGAATTCCATGAATAAAGTTATTTTGATGGGACGTCTGACGAGGAATCCTGATGTGAGATATTCACAGGGAGAAAGGTCAACGTGCGTAGCAAGATACACTTTGGCTGTAAACAGGCGATTTCGCAGAGAGGGCGATCAGGATGCGGATTTTATTAACTGTGTCGCATTCGGCAGACAGGGAGAGTTCGCAGAGAAGTATTTAAAACAGGGTACAAAGATCGTTATCTCAGGCAGAATTCAGACAGGCAGCTATACCAACCGGGAAGGTGTGAAGGTTTACACCACGGATGTGATCGTGGAGGAACAGGATTTTGCTGAGAGCAAAGCAGCTTCTGCCGGTTA
>CADBNQ010000194.1 GCA_902796045.1 uncultured Lachnospiraceae bacterium
CTTTTTGATACAGGTCATCTTTCATCTTCCGAAAGCCATAAATCTCACCATTACAGACAAGAACGAGCTCGCTGCCTTCCGGCAGGGTGATGCCATCCCTTCCCTCTTTTAAAGACCATATGGGGCTGACTTTTTTCTGCCCATATACAAAGGGCTGCATTCCCGTGTCTGTGATTCCCATGATGGAAAGGCGGTTAAAGCCAATCCAGCCATTTCCGGTATTGACAATCCTTCTTGCATCCGGACCTCTTGAACGGGTCCTGGAAAGGGCATTCTGAATCGCCCCCACATCTCCTTCAATTCCGCAGAAACCGATGATTCCACACATAAGACTCACCCCCCAATCGTGTATATATCCTGAAAAAAGAAAAAGCGCCCTGAAGAAAACCTTCAAGACGCCTTTGTCTTTATATTTTGTTACTTTACCCTGTTCTCTTCATTTTGTCAAGAAAAAGATAGACAATAATTGGGTGGAAAGTAAAAAGAGGAGTATGTATGTTTTGTTTGTATGTTCTTCCTTTAATCTGGTATAATACAGGCATAATTATGAAGGGGTTAAAGGGGGATGAAATATGAGCAGACTGAAAGAACTGAGAAAATATGTCGACAGCGAGATAAACAGAATGGAAGACGCACAGAAACGTACCGGAGCCATCGCACATCTGTACGGGGTATCTCTTGCTGCAACGATGATTGCAAAGAAACGCGGATTTGATCCGGAGCTGTGTGCAATGGCGGCAATGCTTCATGATCTTCATGCCTATAAATCGGGCTCTTATGATGACCATGCCCATAAAGGAGCTGAATTGGCCTGGAAGATTCTTGGTGAGCTGAACCTCACAGATGAAAGAGAGACAGAGCTGATCTGTTCCATGATCTATCATCATGACGATAAGCTTGTGACTGACAGTCCAATGGATGAAGTTCTCAAGGATGCGGATGTGATCCATCATTGTATGAACGACCTGTCAAAGAAGATCAAGGAAAAAGAACAGAAGCGGTTTGACAGCCTGTGTGAGGAGTTCGGAATGCAGGCAGCTGCCCAGCAATGACCGGAAGAGTCATCTATAAGATCAGGATAGACATTAATAGAAAGGAATCCGATGACGATAGAAGAGAAAGCCCAGAGGATCATCCGGGAGATCCGAGAAGAAAAAGGATGTAATCCTGTACAGATATTAAAAAATATGGCGGCTAAAGATTATATCAGCATCCATGGTCCGGAGCATCATGTTCTGGATGGCGCCAGTATCCTGGCAGCCTACCATAATGCCGGCGGGAAGATTGATCTGGATGCTGCTTTGAACCAGATCCTTCGGGAGGGACTGCGGATGCCTGGTGCCATGTGCGGACTATGGGGAGTATGCGGTGCAGTCACCTCTATTGGGGCGGTATTGTCTGCCATTGATGGGACAGGTCCTCTTTCGGAGGACGGAACATGGGGTGACCATATGTCCTTTACAGCAGGTGCCATCAGTGATCTGGGAAGAATCAATGGCCCAAGATGCTGCAAAAGGGATGCCATGATCGCTCTTGCCCATGGTGTTGACTATATCAACAAACATTATGATGTGACTCTTGAATACGAAAAAGAGACCTGTGAGTTTTCGGAAATGAACAGGCAGTGCATAAAAGAAAGGTGTCCATTTTATGGGCAGTCGATTATGAAGGAGATGCAATAGTGGAATTATACAATGGAAGACCGGAGGATTTAAATGGAAGGCTGCCCAGAGAAATACGGACGTATGAGTTTCTGGATCGTCTGGGTATTCGCTATAAGCGGACAGACCATGAGCCGGCTGATAACATGGAGGCATGTAATGAAATAGATGCGGTGCTGGAGGTTGTGATCTGTAAGAATCTTTTCTTATGCAACAGGCAGAAAACAAAGTTTTATCTGCTGATGATGCCGGGAGACAAGAAGTTCAAAACAAAGGAATTGTCAAAACAGATTAACTCGTCCCGGCTCTCATTTGCAGATTCGGAAGCTATGTTAAAATATCTGGATATCGAGCCGGGAGCTGTCAGCATAATGGGACTGATGAATGATCAGGACAAGGTTGTTTCGCTCCTCATCGATGAAGATGTTCTGAAAGATGAATACCTTGGCTGCCATCCATGTGTATGTACGTCCAGTTTAAAAATGAAGACGAAGGATGTAATAGACCTTTTTCTGCCTGCAACCGATCATACATTTGAAACAGTTCATTTAACAGGGGAATAGAATAACCAAAAGGGCTGTCACACTTAAGGCAGGAGCTGCCGGTGGATGTCTTCGGCTTCCGTTGTTCCTCGAAAAAGGCTATTCATTTAGCCTTTTTCATGCGGTACAAAGTCAGCCTCAGGCATCCACCGGCAGCTCCTGCCTTACCCAGACAGCCCTATTTACAGCGGTATTGCTGCCACCTGTAAAACGGGTGGTTCGGTCTGAGGATTACCTTTTAAGCGCCATCCCGTCCTTGAAGGCGTTACCCACGCGTTCTGTAACCTTATAGTAGCCGTGTGTGTATGGGTCAAAGGCGATTGCGTTTACCAGGGACATATCGACCTTTCCATCAACCATTACACTTTCATCAGCAGTTACATTAACGACCTTGCCGATTACGCCGCAGCCGTATGCATTGGTCTGATACTCGATGAATTCACATTCCAGGCACAGCGGAAATTCATTGATGACGGGAGCATCTACTGTTTCAGCTTTGGAGGCTGTCAGTCCGCTGCGGGCAAATTTGTCCGGTGTGTTGTTCCCTGATACAACTCCAAAATAATCAGCTTCTACCATGTGAGCGGCATCGGCAATACTAACAGTAAAAGCACCTCTGGCTTTAATGTTTTTCACTGTTTTGTGGGATTCAGTCAGATTCAGGGCGACAGTGTCTCTTTGCTGCATGGTTCCCCAGGCGGCGTTCATCACATTGACGCTGCCGTCTTCATTATACGTTGCGACCATCAATACCGGCATCGGGAAAATACCTTCTGTAATCTTTAATTTTTCTCTCATGATTGATTCCTCTTTTCCGAAAATATATTGACAGGAACTTGAGCCCTGCTTATAATTATAGCCAACATCGGAATTTTTACAAGTACTGTCATTTGTGACAGGTACTATCTTTGAGGAAAGTGAACTATGATTAAGAACTATATTGCGGAAGCTAATTTTGAAGATACCGGCTTCAGCTATACCTTGTCGCTCATCTCCGGAAAGCATAAGATGGTGATCTTGTACTGCCTGATGGAGTTTGAGCCTGTACGGTTCAATGAGCTGAAGAGGTATATAAAAAACATATCAGATAAAACGCTCAGCTCTAATTTGAAAGAATTAGAGGCAGACCAGCTGATTGTAAGAAAGGAGTATCCTCAGATTCCCCCCAGGGTGGAATATAGTCTGAGTGAACGAGGCAAATCGCTTATGGAGGTGCTTGATCAGCTTTGTATCTGGGGAGAGAAAAACAGACAATCTCTGTCCGGGACAGAGCACTGACCTTAAGGAGTAAGAAGAGGTTACTGTGAGACCACAGTAACCTCTTTATCAGATATTGAGATCAACCGAGCATTTTCTTTACAACTTTTGAGATTTCTACTCCGAGTATCTTGTGCTGGTCGGCCTGAAGATGAAGCCCGTCTTCATCGCTGCTCTTAACATATTTTCCGGCATCAAAATACTCAACACCGTATGTTTTTGCCACGCCTTCAAAATAAGGAGGCATTTTTTTGGATTTCTCAACATTGCCTTCAAACATTACACCGAAGACTCCTTTTTCAATATTGTCGCCAAGAGGAGGCGGGCATACCAGTAAAACTTTTGGAGTCTGGTCAGTGAATGCACCTGCCTGATGTAAAGTTTTATCTACAATGATAGCGACACCATTGGCAATATCCTGCGGAGAGACGGTGTATCGAACTTTAAGGTCATTAGTGCCTACAAATATGATACAAAGGTCAATGGGAGCGTGGCTGTCAAGACAGGGGATAATCTGATCTTTCCCACACCGATATTCTTCGATTGGATCATCCCAGACACTGGTTCTTCCATTCAGACCCTCGGGTATGACAAGGTAGTCATCCCCCAGTTCTTTTTGCATAACGCCTGGCCAGCGGGTATCATCATCCCACCGAATTAAAGGACTTACAAGGTCGTTTGCCGGATTCCATCCCCATGTATTCGAGTCTCCGAAAATCATAATACGTTTTTTCATTGTAACCTCCTTTTATTTACAGGATCTAAAGGTATATGTGTGCACCATGTATATTATACGACATTCAATAGCGCACTGTAAATAGATTTCATCGGCAATCACAGAGGCCTCCGACTTTATGGAAATATCTTTGCTTCGGGATATTTCTGATGTCAGCTTTGAGTTGATAATAACCCGTTTTTCGTCTATATTAGATAGCAGGGGTAGAAAATGTTTAACTTGTGGTTGTCCCGGCGACCACAAGATATAAAAAAGACCGGCCATATGGCCGGTCAAAAAAGAGGAGAGTATGAAAAAACTATCAAAATATAGCTGATTGTCTTTTGATGCTTTTATCATACAGGCCAGATGTGACCATATCGTGTTTAAAAAGTAACGATAATCTGACGAAATCAGAAAGAAATTAGGAAGGATGCCTATATGGGTTTATATGCGATTGGAGATCTTCACCTGCATTATCAGTCCGTCCTGAAAGCACCGGGTCAGCTGAATAGCAGAGCCTGGAAGAAGCATGAAGAAAAACTGCGGAGAAACTGCTTAAAAATGATCACGGATGAGGATACGCTTGTCCTTGTCGGTGATCACAGCTGGGGAAGAAGAATGTCTGAGTGTGAGACGGACCTGCAGTATATCTGCGATCTGCCGGGAAGAAAGATCCTGACAAGAGGCAACCACGATATGTTCTTGGATGCGAAGAAGACCAGACAGTTGAATGAGCTGTATCAGCCCCGACTGACATTTCTTCAGGACAGTTATGAGACATATAAAGAGTACGCCCTGGTTGGGACAAAAGGATATACTTTCGAAGGCCCTTTTTACCTGAATCGAAGAGGTCAGATCCTGGGATGGGATGAAGAAGCAGAAAAACATGCGATAAAGCTGGTGGACAGAGAACTGAAGCGGCTTAGGACATCTTTTGAGCTGGCCAAGGCAGATGGTTACACAAAGTTTATCATGTTCCTGCACTATCCTCCTACAAATATCCTTGAAGAGCGGAGCCCTTTTACCGATATGGCAGAAAGATATGGGGCAGAACAGGTAATCTATGCCCATTGTCATGGAGAAAGCCGCTTCTACGACAGTATCCATGGAGAATTCAGAGGGAGACAATACCGGCTGGTGTCCGGGGATTTTCTGAGATGGAAGCCCCTGAAATTGATGTAATATGAATGAAGCTGAAAGAATGGTGGCAGATTCAGTGAATACTCAAGGAACCTATATCGCAATCGACCTTAAGAGCTTCTATGCCTCGGTGGAATGCCGGGAGCTTGGAAGGGATCC
>CADBNQ010000195.1 GCA_902796045.1 uncultured Lachnospiraceae bacterium
GGCATAGAGGATACCATCATCGTGCAGGCAGTCAAATTCCGCCGTTTCCACATAGGTCGGCGGCATCCCCTGCAGGGATTCTGCCTCCACAGGAGAAGCGTACTGCCTTGATCCTTCATGGGAAGTCTCCGGGGCACAGAGTTTATAATAGAATCTGACAGCCCTGGCATTGACGATGGGAACGTCCGTATAAAGCTGCATGGACCTGCTTGTCAGGCGGGCGTCCAGGCTGGGATACAGGAGGACCTGGCCCGCAGGCAATGGCATGGATGCATCTCTCAGAATCAGACAGAGAGAAGCACACAAGGTCGCCCCTGCGCTGTCCCCCACAAGAACTATGCGGGAAGGATCAATCCGCAGGTCTGCTGCATTCCTGAGCAGATACGAATAAAAGTCAAAAGCCTCCTTGTACTGGACCGGTGATTTATGTTCAGGCGCCAGATCATAATGCGGCATAAAGACTCTGCTGCCGGTCCGTCTGGCCATATGTCTTGCAAGCCGGTAATGATAAGGAAGGGCCGGAAGAACCAGCGCACCACCGTGCAGCAGAAGGACTGCAGGCAGCACTTCGTTCTCTTTCCCTTTCGGAGTGTAGACCAGCCAGTCCACTTTGCCCACAGGAGAGGCCTCACATGGGATGCTGGTTTTCTGAACAGATATGCATTCGTCACTCTTTTCTTTATTCTTCAGACCCCGATAAAGCATCTGAATCATCTTTACCTGGATCCTGGTCCTGGCAACAGGAACCTTCTTCAGACGTTCAAGTTCCGAATCAATGTTCCACTTTCCCTGTTCTTCATATCCTGCGCCATTGTTGTCAATCGAAATATTACTGCTCATAGGGGCTCCTTTTTTAATATCAATTTTTCGCTGCTTTTCCCATTCAGGTCAAAAGCAGCATAAAAATAATACCTTGAAGAAAACAGGGTGTCAATATATAATCAGTTTATCAGAAAGCATTTTAAACATTGACAAAGAAGGAGGATCATAAATGATCAACAAAAGATGGCTGTGGATTGTACTTGCCCTCCTTACCCTGACTCTTCTGTCTGCAGGCTGCAGCAGTACACCCGCTCAGACTGTGAAGGAGACAGCATCTGCGAAACAGGTCTTAGATGAGAATCAGACTGTCATCATGACGGCAGACCTGACAGGCGGTTACTCCGTAGAATTCGCCTCCGGAGCAGCATACTTCTACAAAGGAGAAGCAGGTGAGGAGAATGAACCCATTGCCTTTGCCTATGTCATCAGCAAAGAAGAGTACGACAGCGAGATTGCCTACCTGACAGGAGAGCAGACATCCGACAGCGAATTCAAAGACCTGGGAAACGGCCTCTATTCCAACGGCGGAGCATCCGGCTGTGATTACTTCTTCCCCACAGAAGACGGACTATACATGAAAGTTGCCGTGGAAGAAGCAGGCATGAAAGAAGCCGAATCGATCTACCCCCGCTTTTCAGCACACAAGGACCAATAAAAAGAACCGGCAGGAGCTCATGCAGGTCATGCATGAGCTCCTGCCAGTTTAAGACAGCTGTAATCAATTCATCATTTAGGAGTTTTGATCACTGAGGCTAAAACAATGTCACTCTTGTAAGTCTTCTTACCATCTTTCACATAAGAACATACCTCGAAATAAGTAACTCCATTTTTCTTGTAATTCTTGGTGATTTTGGTAGTGCGTTTTTTATTGGCTTTTATTTCTGCTGTCTTCTTGATAGGCTGATCCTGCCCCTTTGCAACAGAAATCACATACTTCTTAATGTTCTTGTTCTTAGGAGTCTTTATAGTAAATCCCTTCTTGTTAGAATATGACTTAGCCGTGTATTTAGGAAGTAAAATATAGCGGTAGGGACTCCATGCTCCGGCTGCATTGCCTTTCATGTACTTAATCCTGTACTTGTACACTTTATTCAGTTTCAGCCTGTAACCGTCTTTTGTATACATACGTTCAGCGTCAGTCGGCGTCTGATATATTGCATCTACGCTCTTCTTCCCATCTACAAGCATCTGAAATCTTACTGTGTCTGCCTCTTTAGGGAATGCGAATTCAAATTGTGTTTTATTGGTTTTAAAATCGAACTCGTGAATCCCAAGATCATCCTTTTTCGGTGTTGGCAGCTTAGAAGCATCTGCTGCTTTAATCTGGACACTTATGGCCATTGCCAGAGCAAACACAAAACACATGGCGGCAAACATTGATTTTAATTGTTTTCCCATACTTATCCTCCTTTTCATAGGTTACTCCTGTTAAACAGTACGATTACTATAACATTTTATCAACAAATACTGTGTCATGTCAATAATATTTAGTGAAAATAACGAAAATCTGTGGACTGTCTAGGTGAAGGACATGACCACTTTATTGGCAAGGTCTTCTTCTGGATGATAGCTGTACTCTATACTCTCCGCCACGCCTTTCAGGACAGTGATCGCAAGCTCATCTGCCCCGGCTGTGATATCCACCTTCTCTCCGCCATAGAGGACAGTGAAGATCGCTTTTTCTCTCTCTTCCGAATACTCTATGGTCACCAGGATATCCGGATCCTCCAGTGATGGAATCAGGAGCTGCTGTACGAGCTCCTCAAAGGCCAGCTGGAGATGGGTATCCATGCGGCGGGGTATCTGGTTTTTCTCAGAGTAGCTGATAATCTCAGCCTGTGCAGCAGGAAAGTCATAGTCCTTATGCCGGATCCTCAGTTCCAGCACCTTCAGCCGGTGGATAAATCGGCGGGTCTTCTCTTTCAGCGGATGACCAAATATCTGCTCCGGGCTGCCCTCTTCATATATTCCACCCTCATCGATGTAAAAGACACGGTTGCAGATTGCTCTGGCGAAATTCATTTCATGGGTCACGATGATCATAGTCTTGCCCATCTTTGCCAGCTTCCGGATGACAGCCTGCACTTCTCCTACCATGTTTGGGTCAAGCGCGCTGGTCGGTTCGTCCAGTAAAATCGTATCCGGCTCCATAGCCAGAGTCCTCGCGATGGCCGCCCTCTGCTTCTGGCCGCCGGACAGCTCTTCCGGATAGTTCATGGCCTTTTCCGAAAGACCGACGGTCTTCAGATAAACCATGCCCTTATCATATGCTTCCTGCCGGCTCAGCCCCAGAAGGTCTACCTGAGCAAGCATGACATTTTCAATCACTCTCAGATGGCCAAAGAGCTTAAAATCCTGAAAAACCATGCCGGTTTTCTGACGGACCTTTCCCAGATCACATCCGGCTTGCGTCACATCCACACCGTTGATCAGCACCTGTCCCGATGTGGGTTTTTCCAGCATGTTGATACAGCGCAATAAGGTAGATTTACCGGAACCTGAGGGGCCGATTACGGAGATGATATCCCCGTCATGGATCACAGCATTTACATCTTCCAGGGGCACCACTCCATCATATTCTTTTCGAAGATGTGATATCTCAATCATGGGTCTTCACCCCCTTCAGAAGAAGGCCGTACCTGCGGTGCCTTGCATCCAGCAGGTGGCCGATCCGACTCACCAGAAAGCTCAGGATCCCTGCCAGAACAAAGTAGATGACAGCGACACTGATCAGAGGGAAAA
>CADBNQ010000196.1 GCA_902796045.1 uncultured Lachnospiraceae bacterium
TAGCTTGCGACTTTTGTCGGATCTTTCCTCATACCGGCTTCTATGATTTTTGCTATCTCTGTATAATACATAGACGCCTCCTTTCAACGCAGTTTAAGTATAGCACATCCGTTTCCACTTTTCAATATATTTGTCATTTCTTTTCGTATTTCGACGATATTATCGTCGTTTTTGACGATTATTTGCTTTTTTCCGATCAAATAGCCGCTTCTGGATTTGTAATATCCCAAAAGCGGCTCTATTTCCTACAACTCTGAATCTGCGCCTTTTATAAGCCAAGAATGCTGATGTCCAGTTTTCTTCCCGACAAATAGTGTTCATATACCATTCTCGCTGGTACGAACCTTACTTTGACATTCTGAAGTCCCAGCCCTGATAGCATTTCCATGGATGCTTCTCCACGATCTTCAACATCTTTATTCTCTGTCGGCATGAGAAAACAATTCTTCACGCTCTTAAATTCATGGTCTATTATAAATCGCTGATATGCCAGCTGATACAGATATTGTTTTGTTACAGATTCAATACCCGGTTGCCCTTTAGGAGCGACTCCTGGTTCAAGCTGTGCGTTATAGTACTTTGCATCGAAGATGATAAACTGTTCTCCCGTAATCGATACCAAATCGGGAATAAGCGTATCGCTTGCCGTTTTCCCAGTCGCGCTCCAGAGCGGTTTCTCTATCAAATCAATAAGTTTTGTGTTGCTATCGTACTCCGGCTTCAAAGCGATCGGAAGCCTCAGTGCACCTAACCGCGTGTCGAGCTGATTGTCCATGACATCAGCACAGACCCTCTCCCAGACCAGATTGAAACTGTTTGTTCCGAACATGGAAAGGCAGTCTGTATCATACAGATTTCCGCTGTGATCGATATAAGCGTAGATTGTTTTTAAGACCAGTTGCTTTCTGGTATTGAACTGCGTGCTCAGTTCCTTTTCTATCCGATAAAGGATGTACTCCTTATCGCCAAAATCATCTAGTGCTTCATCCGTCAGATCAATCTCTGTGATTTCGAACAGTTCCAGCAGATCCGCATCCCGCATCTCCTTGGATGCCTTGGTAAGAATACATTCATGAAGCCTCTGGAAATAATCAAAATCATTTGTGACTCGTTTCTTGGTCTGAAGGTCGATGTAATATGGGCGATTATGTGAAAGCAGGGTAAACGTCTCGTTAATGGTTTTGTCCCACAGGATTTCGCCAGAACCGTTACTCTCGATAATATCCTCCGTGTTGCTGTAAACGCCGTTTTCGTAATAATCCTGTATCAGGAACAGAAGAACAGCCAGAAGGTTGAAAGAACTGCTTTCACTGCTATCATTGAACATCCTGATGATCTGTTCTTTGGAATTATATTTCTCAAGAACTTTAAGAACCTGCTTCAGTTCTTGTTGAGGCTCTTCCGTATGCAGCAGATACTTCGGATAGCATTTCAGTGCTCTTCCAGCAACAACGATGATTCCAACAAAGGTGAAAACATACAGATAATCATTTTCGCCAACTTCTACATCAGCAACTTCGATGTCTTCATCAATAAGATCAGACATGTCGCGCTGCGGATCAGAAGCTTTAACAGCCTTCAAAATGCCGAATTCTTTCAATTTGCGGATAATCGGTACAACCTTCTCTTCGGAGCACTCAAACTTTTCACACAGGTCTTTTTGTGTATATCTTTTCTGCTCTCTCAAAAACTTAGAGATCATACAGCACGACCCCCTTACTCCTCAGATTTCACCATGCCGTTTTCATCAAGATCGTACCCGTTCGTCTTCAAATCCTGCACCTTGACATTGGCCTGGATATCTCCGTGGAAAATACCGATACCCTGTTCATCAAAAGCCTCGCAAATCTTCGAATAACGGCTCTGCCCCTTGGCGCTCCCTTCGAACAGCTTGCCTCGCTTCTGCTTTCCAGCATCCTCAAAGAGGTACATCAGCACCTTGTGCTTGAAAACATCGCAAAATCTCTTGCTGTCTATCTCATCACCACCGTCTGCAGGAACCACTATACTTCTTGCTATGAAATACGGTCCAAGTTGTTTATCTTCATTGATCTTCTCACTAGCAAGGAACTCGTTGATGGCCTTACGCAGTTCATTCCATTCGATTCGCTGCCGCTCTTTGGATCCCACAACAACATATTTACCGCGGATGTCCTCATCGCTATCGTCTATACCGAGATAAGTGAAATCCCATCTTCTCTTGAAGGCTGTATCCATAGGAAAGACACCCTGGTCAGCGCTATTCATAGTAGCCCAGATAAACATATTATCTGGTATACGGATTCTTGCATAATCTTCCGGCTTCCCACCAAGTTCCTTCGCCAGATATTTTCTAATGTCTTCAGTTGTCTGTATGGGATACTCACTTACCCCCTCTTCATCACGATCAAGCAGCTGAAATACATCTCCGAACACTGCTGCAACATTTGCACGGTTTATCTCTTCGATAATCAACAAATGAGGACGCTGATCTCCAGCCATTGCACCCTTCAGAGCATTCACATACACTCTCATAAATGGTCCAGGTACATACTCATATGCTATATCACTAACCTGCTCTCGTCCTGTGATTAAATTCACATATTTCCTGATAGCACGTCCATGATTCCTTTCAACACTGTTATCGTTAGCTGCATCACTTCCATCTTGCTTTCGTGTCTTGAACAATTCATCTGTGTATAAACCAAGCAGTACCGGTAATCGCGTCAGATTATCATCCTTAAACCTTTCAAAAAGAATGTCATATTTTTCTTGCGCTGACTTTTCCTTATCGTTTAATACGGTAATTACATAGTCCGTATCCTTATCCATTAGATGAGTTTTTTCACTGGAAATCATAACAGGTTTATACGTGCCAACAAAATTTGCATACGAATAGTCAGGATGGAATGTAACACGCTCATAATCAACTTCGTTTTCTTCGCCAAGCAATTCTTTTCGATCACTATTTACCGTATAACTCTTGCCGGTTCCAGGTGCTCCAAAAATTATTCGATTGCGAGAGAACGTACTATTGCATCCTGTTTTAAAGCACAAAGTCTTTTTTTCATCTGCTTCAATACTTGAAGATGTTAAATCCTCCAAAGAGAAAGTTGAGCCATCTTGAGAAGCTTTTTCGGAAATATACATCTGCTTACCATTTCCTAAATCTACAGTTCCTCTCACCCCAAAGGCTTCATAAACTGATTCGTTCTTTCTTTTAACAATAACGAGATAATCATCAACCTGCAGTAATTCCCTCAAAGGCATCAAGTCATTTCCATAACAAATATGGATAGCGGGATTTCCCCCTCCAGAAGAATCTGCATTAAGCAATCTCCGGCGTATCTGAATGTTATCGGAAATCCATTTGCCATTTTCATCCATAGCTCCAGTTTTAAGCTCAGCAATGTTCAACGATGACATCCGTGCTGGAACAGACAACCTCCAGCTTTTGAAAGTTGTATTGAGCGTAAGCGTAGGAAAGAAATCCTCTGTCTTTCTTTTTCCTTCACTAGCATCCCTCTCACTGGTCAATTGTATTTGCGTGGCATTACTCTCACTTCTTGCCTTATTTAAACTATCTGTATTCCTAAGTTTGATAATAAGGATTGCTAACGTATCATTCCACGAAAATGTATCATCCTCTACATACTGAAGATTGTCTTTCAGCAACTTAAGATATTTTCCAAATCCATCCGTATCGGTATTATTAGGCATTTCCGTTTTCCTCCTTATCCGAAATCAAATAGCTGTTCAAAAAATGTTCTATCACTGCATGCGCAAGATCCACGGGTAGTGCATTGCCAATCAGTTTGTATTGAGCTGAATAGGATATCTTCAACTTCTTAGCTAATTCTGAGTATTTATCAGGGAATCCCTGTAATCTAAAGCCCTCCAATGGGGTAATCCGTCTTATTGGTTCATTTTCCAGATCAACAGAAGGTCTGTTGTATGGATCGTTCCCTTTTATATAACTCTCGCTATAATAATTATCCTGATTTGCCCTATGCCACTTTGACATTGTTGCGGTCAACGGTCTTGCTATTGCATTGTCAATATTAACATCGCCTTGCCAATTTGACGGCTTGGTCAAAATAGTCTTTCTGGATCCAGATGGGATATAATGCTTTTTATCCACCTCACCTTTTTCCAGCAAATGCCATGTAGTAGGATATTTAGCTTCTTTCAAATCGATTGTCGGAGGAACACCAATATCTTTCCCTTCTGTCAAATCTTTCCTGATACCACAAAAGAAAATCCTATTCCTCTTTTGTGGCAATCCATAGTCTGATGCCATTAAATCCCACGTGTGAAGCACATAACCACCATCTATCTCTCTAAGGGCATTTTTCATTTCATCCAAAAGTCCACCACCTTTAATGGTGTGTATTTTTTGAACATTTTCCAAAACAAAATACTTCGGCTTGTAATAATCCAGCATATCTAAGATATAGAAAAAGAGTTGACCTCTCGGATCATCCAGCCCCCTCCTTTATCCCACATTGGAAAAAGACTGGCATGGAAAGCCGGCAAACAATATATCAAATGGCTCTACTTCAACA
>CADBNQ010000197.1 GCA_902796045.1 uncultured Lachnospiraceae bacterium
AGCATAATATACGTTGTTAGGAAGATCCGTAAATACGACATAGTTCCCCTGATAGACCATGATCTCATAGACCGCATTATCTTCATCATAGAGGATATACTCATAGCCGGGCCCGTATTTACTGCTGATCTCCTCCGGAGTATACTTGCCTGTCAGGTCCGCCCTCTTGGCCAGGGCTGTGGCAGCCGGGAATAAGGTCTTGTCCTGGATCAGCTCGCCTCCCTCCATGTTGTCCGCATAGCCGACCTCGATACTGATGATCCTGTCACGGGCAATCTTCGCCAGGTAATCCGAGGCTCTCCTTTCATCCTCGGAAGGCTCGTCCTTGTGGGCGAGCTCTTCCTCCAGCTTTTCTTTTTCTTTTTTCAGCTTCTTGTTTTCTTTCTTCAATTCCTTATAATAGCTGGAGGACTCCACCTTCTTCTTTGAAGGGGTGCATCCTGTCAGTGCCGTTGAAAACAGCACACATACAGCTATGAATACGGCTGCTCTTTTAATCATTTTTCCTTTCCTCTTAATGGGATGAATTCCAGCCTCCATTTGTATCTGCCGGTCTCCGGGTCCTTCTCATAGTAAAAATATGCGGAAAACCTGTTTCCTTTTTTGCTCACACATCCGTGAAAGCCAACCTTGCCATGCTCCAGAAGAATCTTCACCATCTCCCATGTGACCTTCTTCCCAAGGGAAGTGATGAAATAATCATTCTTCCAGACTGCAAAATGGCATCCTTTCTTCCAGCCAGAACACCCAAACGCCTTATCGGTCTCCATCACGGGAGCACCGCACTCAGGGCAGATTCCGACAGGTTCTGTGTGAAGAGGGGGCTTTTCCGAGCTTCCTCCAAATACGGGATCATTTTTGATCTTTTCCACAGAATTCTTTACAAAATCTGTAATCAGGGATAGAAACTCCTCCCTGGTATGTTTTTTCTTCTCTATGTCAGAGAGGGTCTTCTCAAGTCGTCCGGTATACTCAAGGTCAAAGAGTTCTCTGGCCGGAAAGGTCTCCACCATCCTCTTTCCAAGATCTGTGCATGTCAGGCTCTTCCCCTTAGCCCGGATATAGCCGGCTGTCTTGAGCTTCTTGATCGTCTCCGCCCTTGTGGCAGGTGTTCCGATGGAAAAACCGCTCAGGATAGCCATCATCATCTCCTGGTCGTCTTTTTCCTCCACCTTCCTGCCGCAGGTTTCCATTACCCGCAGCAGAGTCTTCTCCGTGTGAGGTTTGGGCGGCTTCCGCTCCACCTCTTTTACTTCGGTCTTTTTCAGGTCTGCTGTCTCTCCTTCAGAGACATTGGGAAGCTGGGTATCTTTGGAATCGATTCCCTCGATCTTCTTCCAGCCCTCCCTGATCTGCACCTTCCCCTTAGCCATAAAATATCCTGGTATATCAAGATACTCTGCCGCCTCAGAGTCAGGCCCATTCAGCATCCGCAGCTTCAGCTCTGTATCCTCCGCCTCTGCCACCGGCATAAACTGGGCCAGAAAGCGGTTGCGGATGGTGTCGTAGACAATCTGCTCATCAGCAGACAGTTTACCCGGTACCAGGTAGGTGGGGATGATGGCCGAATGGCTCTCTACTTTCTTACTGTCAAACACCCTCTTTGAAGTGTGGAACCTGATCTCATCCTCGTAAGGGCACTCCTTTTTATGGATCTCAAGGACTTTTCTGGTTTTATCGATGAGACTCTCATCCAGGACCACACTGGCTGTTCTGGGGTAGGTGATGAGCTTCTTCTCATAGAGTGACTGGGCAGTCTTTAACACCTTGTCAGACGTCCATCCTCTGTTTTTACTGGTGACCTGTCCCTGGAGACCGGACAGGTTAAAAAGCCAGGGCGCGTACTCCTTCTTCCTGGTCACCTTTTTGGACGTGATCCTGGCAGGCAGTCCTTCTATTTTTGCAGCAAGCTCTTTAAGCGCATCCGGCTTATCGAACTTCTCGTTATCGTCCGCATAATAGGTTCCCTCGAACTGCCTCTTAGTCCCGGGCTTAAAAGTGCCGATGAGTTTATAATACTTCGTTACTTTAAAATTCTCAATCTCCTTGTCCCGGTCATAGATGATCTTCAGGGTGGGCATCAGCACCCTTCCTACATTGAGAAGCCTGCTTTCTTTTCCGTGACGGGACTTTAAGGTGGCCACAGAAGTCAGATTAATCCCAATCAGCCAGTCTGCTATCTGCCGGCCGAAGCCGGCGTCCTGCAGAGACTTCATAGTCTCGTTAGGGCGGAGACTGTTCAGTCCACGCTTCACTTCTTCAGCCGTCCACTCATTAAGAAGCAGCCTTTCCACTGGTTTTTCAGGCTTCAGATAATACCACAGCTCATCTGCAATGATCTGCCCTTCCCTGTCATCATCCGTGGCCGAGATAATCCCGTCCACATCCTGGCGGCCGATCAGGCTCTTTATGATCTCTATCTGCCGGACTACTCCGGCATCTGCCTTCTCTTTATTCCTGCCATCGGTCTTCAGCTTGTAGCTGAAGTGGTCAGGGATAAAGGGAAACTTCTCCATCCTCCAGCTTTTCATAGACGGATCGTAATCCCTGGCATCGTAAAGCTGGAGAAGGTGTCCGAAAGCCCAGGTGATCAGATAGGTTTCCCCTTCATAGTAACCGTTTCTCCTGACGGCCCCGGTGGCATCTGCAATGTTCCTGGCCACCGAAGGTTTTTCCGCAAGTATCAGTTTTTTCACAGGAACACTCCTTCATATAATGATTAACGATTACTATAACACACAATGATAAAAAAAACAATAAAGCCCCAAAAATTACTATTACAGTAATTTTCAGGGCATTCAGATTCTTATTTGGCAGCCATGCCGGGGACGGTTGCTGCATTCGCATCACAATAGGGTATCAGGGCAGTATGAAGATTGGAGATCCATCTGCTGCCGTTGGGACGTGTGATATCAAGTGTATTGATCACCGTTCCTCTTACTCTGATCAATATGCCATCCACTACCAGGCTGCTCACTGAGTTTATGACGTACAGCTTATTGTTCTCACTTCCAAGATAGAGCATGACATGTCCGGCAAACACAAGCTCTGTCCCAAGGGGAAGAGTTTTTATGATCTCAGCCTTCTCCTGATCAGACTTCCCTTTCAGGTCAAACTTTTTCACCGGCTCTGCCGCCTGACTGCTGCTGTCGCGGGCCATCTCCAGGCCGAAACAGCGGTAAACATCTCTGATATAGCCCGAGCAGTCCTGGGTGCCCAGCATACCGCCCCAGCCGTAGGCATCGCCCAGCTGGTTAAACATGACTTTTGCCAGATTGGCAGCTGTCAGAGGAAGGAAGCCCTCCCATACCCTGCAATGCTCCGGGATCAGGGCCAGCTCACGGGCATAAGTCCCGTCACTCTTTCTGACAGGGATCCATACTACATAGTTATTGAAAGATGCCCTGTTGCTGATCCTGCCTTCTGTCTCTTCTTTTTCTGCCAGTTTCAGACGGCAGCCCATGGTGAGCATCTTTTTTGAGACCTCAGGAGAGGAATTGGACTCCCCGGTGTACATCTTGTCATCATAAACGACCAGGCTTTGCTCAGGGCTGAACTGCCAGGCAGCAAGCCACTCCTTTTTGTCGGCGCATATGGCAATATCCTCTGCCGGGATCCATCCTTCTACATAGCCGGCCTGGACATGATAAAACTTTTTATCTGATGATACCCCCCGTGAAACCAGAGGTTCTCCCAGTGATACCGCTGAGAGATACTGCACGTCAAAATCAGGGTCGCTGTTGTCGGGGGCATCAGGCAGAGGCTTCTGATCAGGAAAGCTCCTGATCTCGGTCCTGCTGGTACAGATGGCAAAGAGCACAGGTTTCCGTACCTCAGTATCTGAATCTGCGCAATTGTCGATCATGGGAGAGTATATCTTCTGCCATGCCAGATCCTTATCGTTTATCTCGGTCCCGTTCTCATCATAGCGGGCATTCAATCCGCCTTCACCGGACCGCTTATAGCAGTACTCGGCATCACTTTCCGCGGCTTTTTTTAAAACTGCAGAGCGTTCACTGACACTGTAATCACCCTCAGGCACAGCTGCAAGGTCAACCATGCAGCAGGCGTTTTCTTTTAATACTGTCTGATTTATCTTACTGATCTCATCGCAGCCCGCCAGGATTTTATCCGGAGAGGCCTGTTTATCAGACCAGAAGGCCGGCTTTGACATAGATGCATTGACATCAGGCAGGTATCTCACAGCAGCCACATCAGATCCCTGCATCCTCATAGAGGGGATACTTCCCGGTAATCGTCCTGACAAGCGCCTCAGCTTCTTCCAGCTTTCCATCTATGACTGCAAGTCTGATCGCCTCTGCCACCTGTATCATATCTTCTTCTTTAAGACCTCTGGAAGTCACTGCAGGGGTCCCGATCCGAATACCGCTGGTCACAAAGGGGGACTGAGGATCATTGGGCACTGTATTCTTATTACAGGTGATGTGAACAGAATCAAGAAGCTTCTCCACGTCCTTCCCGGTCTTCCCCATCCTGCGGAGATCTACCAGCATAAGGTGATTATCCGTCCCACCGGAGACGATATCAAATCCCCTCTCCATCAGGGCTTTGGACAGAACTGCCGCATTCTTCTTGATCTGGGCCTGGTACTCTCTGAACTCCGGTGTGAGAGCTTCTTTCAGGCATACAGCCTTAGCAGCGATCACATGCATGAGAGGACCGCCCTGAACGCCCGGGAAGACAGCCTTATTGAAGTTAAACCTCTGATTGACCTCTTCACTCGATAAGATCATGCCGCCTCTGGGACCTCTCAGGGTCTTGTGGGTGGTGGTCGTTGTCACATGAGCATAGGGAATGGGGCTGGGATGGATTCCTGCGGCTACCAGGCCTGCGATGTGGGCCATGTCCACCATCAGAACTGCATCCACCTCATCAGCGATCTCCCGCATTCTCTTAAAATCGATCTCTCTTGCATAGGCACTGGCTCCGGCAATGATCATCTTCGGCCTGCAGGCAAGGGCTTTCTCCCTGACCTGTTCATAATCGATGACACCGTTGTCATTGACGCCGTAGGGAACGCAGGTGTAATTCCGGCCAGACATGTTGACCGAGCTGCCATGGGTCAGATGTCCGCCATGGTCCAGGTGCATCCCCATATAGGTGTCGCCTACATTCATAACCGCAAAAAAGACTGCCATGTTGGCCTGAGCCCCGGAGTGAGGCTGTACATTCGCATAAGTACATCCAAAAAGCTTCTTTGCTCTTTCACGGGCCAGGTCTTCCACGACATCTACATGCTGGCAGCCGCCATAATAGCGCCTTCCCGGATACCCTTCCGCATATTTATTGGTCAGATGACTCCCCATGGCAGCCATAACAGCCGGAGACACCAGATTCTCTGAAGCGATGAGCTCAAGATTATCCCGCTGCCGTTTCATCTCCGCCTTCATTGCCTCTGCAACTTCCGGGTCTGTCTTATACACGTATTCAAAGCTGAACATTATTATCCCTCCAATGTTGATCTTTTGTCCCAGGCACACTTTCCCTGTTCCTGAAACACACTTGCCAGACAGTATAACATAGCAGGAGGGGATGATGCAAGTTTCAAGTATAAATCTTTCAAAATCTTTTAAAGGACGCTCATCACTTCGCGGATACTTGAGACACCGCAGACCTCAATCTGACTCGTAAGCCGGGGAGGCAGTCCTTCCACATTAGTCCTGGGAATAATGCACCTTCCAAAGCCCATCTTTACTGCCTCTGACAATCTCTGATCAGCGTGGCTGACCCCCCGGATCTCGCCGGTCAGACCAACCTCACCGAATATGACCGTACCCGGATGTACAGGGAGATCCCTGTAACTGGAGATTACCGCGCACATGATGCCCAGATCCATGGCCGGCTCTAAAAGCCTGAGACCCCCGGCAAGATTCACGTAGGCATCACAGTCTGAAAGATTCAGTCCGGCCCTCTTCTCAAGGACTGCCAGAAGCAGGTTGACCCTGTTGAAATCAATCCCCACGGCCGTGCGCCTTGGCATATTAAAGCTGGTGGGGCTGACGAGGGCCTGTATCTCGATCAGAAGGGGTCTGGTCCCTTCCATAGAGCAGGCTACCACAGAGCCTGCGGCGTCTAAGGGTCTTCCATCCAGCATGATCTGAGAAGGATTGGCCACCTCGGCCAGTCCTTTCTCCCTCATCTCAAAGACACCTATTTCATTGGTAGAGCCAAAGCGGTTTTTTACCCCTCTTAAGACCCGGTATACCGCATTCTGCTCCCCTTCAAAAAAAAGAACCGTGTCGACCATGTGTTCAAGGGTCCGGGGGCCGGCCACGACGCCCTCCTTCGTGACATGGCCTACAATAAATATCGCCATTCCTTCTGTTTTGGCCAGCTGCATCAGCACGGAAGTCACTTCCCTGACCTGTGACACACTGCCTGCCGCAGATGTGATCTCAGTGCTTGACATGGTCTGCACAGAATCTATTACCACCATATCCGGCATGGCACTTCTGATGGCTTCCGCCTCCGCCCCGATATCGGTCTCACAAAGGAGCGTCACTTCTTTCTCAAAACCCCCCAGGCGCTCAGCCCGGAGCCTGATCTGCTTCAGGGACTCTTCCCCGGATATATAAAGAACTTTCCTCCCTGCATTGGCCAGATTACGGCAGACCTGAAGAAGAAGGGTGGACTTTCCAATGCCGGGATCTCCTCCCAGCAGAATCAGTGAACCGCGGACAATACCGCCTCCCAGGACGTGGTCCATCTCAGGGATGCCCGTTGAGATCCGGTCCTCTTCTTCCATGGACACATCAAAGAGGCTGGTCATCTTCTGCCGCGGCAGAGGACTTCCTGATCTCCTGCCTCCTGCCGGGCTGCTGACCTTCTCCTCTACGAGAGTATTCCACTGACGGCATCCCGGACACTGACCCAGCCATTTTGAAGTCTCATAACCACATTCTTTGCAGAAAAATACAGTTTTTGTTTTTGCCAATCTGATTCATCTCCTGATTATATCTC
>CADBNQ010000198.1 GCA_902796045.1 uncultured Lachnospiraceae bacterium
CTGAAGCTTTAAAAGTGATGGAGAAGGCAGCATCCAGATATTCTGCTGATTTTGAGTATGAAGATATCCTCCTGGGCGGTGCATCCATTGATGTTCATGGAGAACCGCTGACCAGGGAAGCCCTTGAGACAGCCGCTTCATGTCAGGCGGTCCTGATGGGATCCATAGGAGGAAATACGACAACATCACCGTGGTATAAGCTTCCTGCCCATCTCCGTCCGGAGGCTGGCCTTCTTGCCATACGTAAAGGACTGAATCTTTTTGCCAACATGAGACCGGCCTACCTCTATGAGGAATTAAAAAAGGCCTGTCCCCTGCGGGAGGACATCATCGGGGACGGTTTTGACCTTGTTGTCATGCGGGAACTGACCGGCGGTCTTTATTTTGGCGCCAGGGAGACAGTAGAGAAGGATGGCAGGCTGGTCGCAACAGATACCCTGACCTACAGCGAAGATGAGATCCGCAGGATTGCCATCCGGGGATTTGATATAGCCATGAAGCGCCGTAAGAAAGTGACCAGCGTAGACAAGGCCAATGTCCTCGACAGCTCCAGGCTCTGGAGAAAGATCGTCACTGAAGTGGCTGCAGATTATCCTGAAGTTGAACTGGAACATATGCTGGTTGATAACTGTGCCATGCAGCTGGTCAGAGATCCCAAACAGTTTGATGTGATCCTCACCGAGAACATGTTTGGTGACATCCTGTCTGATGAGGCCAGCATGGTGACAGGCTCCATCGGCATGCTTTCTTCTGCAAGCCTGAATGAGACATCCTTCGGCCTGTATGAGCCAAGCCATGGATCCGCACCGGATATCGCCGGAAAGAATATTGCCAATCCGATCGCAACCATCCTCTCTGCAGCCATGCTTCTGCGCTATTCTCTGGATATGGACCAGGCAGCTGATGATGTCGAGGCGGCTGTAAAGCAGGTTCTCTCCGAGGGCTACCGCACGGCAGATATCATGTCAGAGGGCATGAAAGAAGTGGGAACAAGAGAGATGGGCGACCTTATTGCGTCCAGGATATAAATGATCAGCCAGTAATATAATCAGATATATAATGATGATTCATAAGTGAAGGAGATAAGAATTATGAGGAGTGACCAGGTAAAGAAAGGGATGCAGCAGGCCCCACATCGGTCTTTGTTTAATGCACTGGGTTACACAAAAGAGGAGATGAACCGCCCGCTGGTCGGTATCGTCTGTTCCTACAATGAGATAGTACCGGGACATATGAACCTTGATAAGATTGCCGAAGCCGTCAAGCTCGGCGTGGCCATGGCAGGAGGAACTCCGGTCCTGTTTCCGGCCATTGCCGTCTGTGACGGAATCGCCATGGGGCATACCGGGATGAAATACTCTCTGGTAACCAGGGAGCTCATCGCAGATTCTACAGAGTGTATGGCCAAGGCGCACCAGTTCGATGCCCTGGTGATGATACCCAACTGTGATAAAAACGTACCCGGACTTCTGATGGCAGCTGCCAGGATCAATGTGCCTACAGTATTTGTAAGCGGCGGCCCCATGCTGGCTGGACATGTTGACGGCTGCAAGAGAAGCCTGTCTTCCATGTTCGAGGCTGTGGGTGCCTATGAAGCCGGAAAGATGACTGAAGAAAAGGTGGAAGAGTATGTTGACAAAGTATGCCCCACCTGTGGTTCCTGTTCCGGCATGTATACCGCCAATTCCATGAACTGCATGACGGAGGTGATCGGTATGGGCCTTCAGGGCAACGGCACCATCCCCGCAGTCTATTCCGAGAGGATCAGACTGGCAAAGCATGCAGGCATGAAGGTCATGGAGATGTTAGAGAAAAACATCCGCCCCAGTGACATCATGACAAAAGAAGCTTTTCTCAACTGCCTTACCGTGGATATGGCTCTTGGCTGTTCCACCAACACCATGCTCCACCTGCCTGCCATCGCCCATGAAGCAGGCATCGACATCAGCATGGATATCGCCAATGAGATCAGCGGCAGGACGCCCAATCTCTGTCATCTTGCGCCGGCAGGTCCGACTTACATGGAAGATCTCAATGAAGCAGGCGGCGTTTATGCAGTCATGAACGAACTGCACAAAAAAGGACTTCTTCACGAAGAATGCATCACAGTCACAGGAAAGACAGTAGGTGAGAACATTAAGGATGTCCGCAACATGAATCCTGACGTGATCCGTCCCATTGACCAGCCTTATATGCAGACAGGAGGAATCGCAGTGCTTAAGGGCAACCTGGCTCCTGATACAGGAATCGTCAAACAGTCCGCTGTCGTTCCGGAGATGATGGTTCATGAGGGACCGGCAAGAGTATTTGACTGCGAAGAAGATGCCATTGAAGCTATTAAGGGCGGGAAGATCGTCCCCGGTGATGTAGTGGTGATCCGCTATGAAGGACCGAAAGGCGGACCTGGCATGCGTGAGATGCTCAATCCCACATCAGCCATCGCCGGCATGGGTCTGGGAGAGTCTGTCGCCCTCATTACGGACGGCCGTTTCTCAGGCGCATCCAGAGGCGCTTCCATAGGCCATGTCTCCCCGGAAGCCGCAGTAGGCGGCCCCATAGCTCTGGTAGAAGAGGGCGACATCATCAAGATCGACATTCCAAACCACAGGCTGGATCTGGATGTTTCCGAGGAAGTGCTGGCAGAAAGAAGAGCTGCCTGGAAGCCGAGAGAACCCAAAATCACAGATGGATATCTGCAGAGATATGCAGCCCTGGTTACTTCCGGCAACCGGGGAGCAGTACTTGATCTCAACCAGATCAGGTAAAGCGTAAGAAGGAGAAGAGGATAAAACCATGAAACAGATTCTGAACGGGTCGGAGATCGTGATTGAATGTCTTAAAGAACAGGGTGTCGATACAGTATTCGGATATCCGGGCGGTGCGATCTTAAACATATATGATGAATTATACAAACACAATGATGAGATCAGGCATATCCTGACCTCCCATGAACAGGGTGCTTCCCACGCGGCAGACGGCTATGCCAGGGCTACCGGAAAAGTCGGCGTATGCATGGCCACTTCCGGACCTGGTGCCACTAACCTGGTCACCGGCCTGGCCACAGCTTACATGGATTCTGTCCCTGTGATCGCCATCACAGCCAATGTAGGGGTCAGCCTGCTTGGCAAAGATTCTTTCCAGGAGATCGATATCAAGGGCGTGACCATGCCTGTGACCAAGCATAACTATATTGTTAAGGATATAGAGGATCTGGCACCTACGATCAGAGATGCCTTCCGCATCGCCAGGACCGGCAGAAAAGGTCCTGTCCTGATCGATATCCCCAAGGACGTCACAGCTGCCACTACTTTCTATGAGTCCCTGCCGCAGGAGAAAATTTACCCTGTCTGCGAGACTATTCAGGAGAAGGATCTGAGAGAAGCGGCAGATATGATCGCTGCTGCCGAGAAGCCCATTATTCTGGTGGGCGGGGGCTGTACTCTTTCTGATGCTTCGGAAGAGGTAAGGGCTCTGGCCAGGAAGATCAATGCTCCTGTCTGTGATACCCTCATGGGTAAGGGCGTTTTCCCCGGAACAGACCCTCTCTACACAGGGATGATCGGGATGCATGGGACAAAAGCCTCCAATATCGGAGTCTCCGAAAGTGACCTTCTGATCGCTATCGGATGCCGTTTCAGTGACAGGGTATATGGGAATGCCGATACCTTTGCCGGCAATGCCAGGATCCTGCAGATCGACATAGACCCTGCAGAGGTTAATAAAAACATCATCGTGGATACTGCCATTATCGGAGATGTTAAGGCAGTGCTGACAGTCCTTGATAAAAGGATCAGTGAAGAACATCATCCTGAATGGATTGCCCATATCCAGGATCTGAAAGAGAAATATCCTCTCAGCTATCATCAGGATCGGCTTGCCGGTCCGGCTATCGTTGAGAAAATATATGATATGACAAAAGGCCAGGCCATCATCACAACGGAAGTGGGACAGCATCAGATGTGGGCTGCCCAGTTCTATAAATATGATGAGCCCAGACGTTTCCTGACTTCAGGCGGACTGGGTACCATGGGCTACGGCCTTGGGGCAGCACTTGGCGCAAAGACGGCCTTTCCTGATAAGACGGTCGTCAATATCGCCGGTGACGGCTGCTTCCGTATGAACATGAACGAAATCGCTACAGCCACAAGATCTGAGATCCCCGTCATTCAGGTGGTGATCAACAATCATGTTCTGGGCATGGTCAGACAGTGGCAGACACTTTTCTACGAACAGCGCTATTCAAATACCACCCTCCGGGACAAGGTCGACTTTGTCAAGGTGGCAGAAGCAATGGGCGCAAGGGCAAAACGTGTGACAGACATCGCTGAGTTTGAAGCCGCATTTAAAGAAGCCATGGAATCAAAGGAACCTTACGTGATCGATTGTATCATTGACAGCGATGAGAAGGTGTGGCCGATGGTCGCCCCGGGAGGTTCCATCAGTGAAGCGTTTTCTGAAGAAGACTTATAAGCAGATTAATATTTTCAATTGAGGAGTATATCATGTTTCATTACAAATGTTTGAATCCCATAGCAGAGTGCGGTATGGCATTGCTTGATGACAATTATAGCAAAGTGGATGATCTGCAGGAGGCGGACGCCGTACTTGTAAGAAGTGCATCCATGCATGAGATGACCGATGTCCCTAACCTCCTGGCTGTTGCCAGAGCCGGTGCCGGCGTAAACAACATACCTGTAAGCCAGTATGCTGAGAAGGGAATTGTTGTCTTTAATACACCCGGAGCCAATGCCAACGGAGTAAAAGAACTGGTGATCGCCGCCATGCTCATGGCATCCCGCGACCTGATCGGGGGCAATGCCTGGGTAGAGGCCAACAAAGATGACAAGAACATCACCAAGGATATGGAAAAGGCCAAAAAAGCCTACGCAGGAACAGAGATCAAAGGAAAAAAAATCGGTGTGATCGGTCTCGGTGCCATCGGTGTTCTCGTGGCAAATGCTGCCAAGAGCCTGGGCATGAAGGTGTATGGCTATGACCCCTACCTTTCCCTGCCCAATGCCTGGAACCTGTCCAGATCTGTTATTCATGTGGACAGCGTCGAAGAAATCTTTGAAAAATGTGATTTTATCACCATTCATGTTCCCCTGCTTGACAGCACCAGAAATATGATCGATGCCAGGGGGATCGCCATGATGAAGTCCAACGCTGTCATCCTCAATTTCTCCAGAAACGGTCTGGTTGACGAGGAGGCTGTTGTGGCTGCTCTGAGAGAGGGCCGCATCCGACACTATGTTACAGACTTCCCAACACCCACCACGGTCGATGAGGAAGGGGTTATTGCCTTCCCCCATCTGGGCGCCTCCACGGAAGAGTCCGAGGAGAACTGTGCCATGATGGCCGTAGAACAGCTTAAAGATTACCTTGAAAATGGTAATATCCATAATTCCATCAATCTTCCCAATGTTGATATGGGCGTATGCCGGACAGGCGGACGCATTGCCGTCATCCACCGCAATATCCCCAATATGCTGACCCAGTTTACCGGGGAGTTCTCCAGAGATAATATCAACATTACCGAGATGAGCAACACGACCAAAGGAGATTACTCCTATGCCATCTTTGATGTGGACAATGTCATAGACAAGAGGGCCGCCGAGGCCATCCGCAATATTGATGGTGTGCTGAAGGTCCGTGTGATTAAATAAGAGTGCGCTTTACAGAAAGGAACAAGAGATGGATAAAAAGCTTAGAGTCGGGATCCTGGGTGGAACAGGTATGGTCGGACAGAGGTTTATCACCCTTCTGGAGAACCATCCCTGGTTTGAGGTAAAAGCGATTGCCGCCAGTCCCAGATCCGCAGGTAAAACTTATGAACAGGCTGTTGACGGCCGCTGGAAGATGGACAGGCCCATACCCGAGGCTGTAAGGACACTTGAGGTGATGGATGTCAATGACATAGACCAGGTTGTCTCTAAGGTAGATTTTGTCTTCAGCGCTGTGGATATGTCCAAAGACCAGATCAGAAAGATCGAGGAAGACTATGCAAAGACAGAAACTCCGGTTGTGTCCAACAATTCCGCCCATCGCTGGACACCGGATGTTCCCATGGTCGTACCGGAGATCAATCCCGAACATTTTGAAGTAATTAAAGCACAGAAAAAACGTCTGGGTACCAGCAGGGGATTTGTGGCTGTCAAGCCCAACTGTTCTATCCAGAGCTATGCGCCTGCCCTCTATGCCCTCAGGGAATTTGGGCCGAAAGAAGTGGTCGCCACCACCTACCAGGCCATATCCGGAGCAGGGAAGACCTTTAAGGACTGGCCGGAGATGGTAGAGAATGTCATCCCTTATATTGGCGGTGAGGAGGAGAAATCCGAGCAGGAGCCCCTTCGTCTTTTCGGAAAAGTCGCAGGAGACCATATAGAAAAGGCCAGTCTTCCCAGGATCACCACCCAGTGTCTGCGTGTGCCCGTCCTCAACGGACATACTGCTGCCGTTTTTGTCAATTTTGAAAAGAAACCCACCAAAGAGGAGATCATAGACCGGTGGAACAGCTTCCGGGGACTTCCGCAGGAGCTGGACCTTCCCAGTGCTCCAAAGCAGTTTATCCGCTATATGGAAGAGGATAACCGTCCTCAGGTCACCCTTGATGTGGATTATGAGAAGGGTATGGGTGTCTCCATGGGACGCCTGAGAGAAGATACCATTTATGACTATAAGTTTATCGGTCTGTCCCACAACACGCTGCGTGGTGCCGCAGGCGGCGCTGTCCTGTGTGCAGAGCTGCTGACCGCGCAGGGATATATCAAGGCCAGATAATACCCCATAGAGGATGGCCTCTCTGGGTGGAGTTCGTTCGCATTATCCAGGAGTAAGTCTATGCAGGATAAAATAGATTCCATACGTACACTGATCGATTCTGTCGTCTACGAGTATCTGGGCAGTACCGGCACCAGGATCATGGATTTTGCAGGCAATATCGTCCTTGCCCTGCTGATCCTGCTCTGCGGTTTCAAACTGGTTCATTACCTTGTGAAGCTTGCAGACAAGATGCTGGGACGGTCAAATATTGACCATACCCTGCATACCTTCATTCTGTCTTTTATGCGGATCGGCCTGAAGATTCTGGTCATCCTGTGGGCTGTCGGACAGGTCGGCGTAGCCACCTCATCCATCATAGCCCTGCTGGGCTCGGCCGGTGTCGCTGTAGGTCTCTCTCTGCAGGGTTCCCTGGCGAATATAGCCGGGGGCGTGATCCTGCTGCTGATGAAGCCTTTTGAAGCGGGGGATTATATCCTGGAGGACAGTTCAGGGAAAGAAGGAGTCGTCCGGTCTGTCGGGATCATGTACACCAAACTGATCAGTCCGGAGAATAA
The DNA here is from genome assembly GCA_902796045.1 of uncultured Lachnospiraceae bacterium. Classification (GTDB taxonomy): domain Bacteria; phylum Bacillota; class Clostridia; order Lachnospirales; family Lachnospiraceae; genus Anaerobutyricum. The sequence goes on from CADBNQ010000198.1 coordinate 7,338, forward strand.
AACGATCCTCATCCCCAACGGCAACCTGTCCAATTCCAGCATCACCAATTATACGGCTGAGGGAAACAGGAGAGTAAAGATTCAGGTTGGTATCGGTTACGATGAAGATATCAGAAAAGTCCGCAGTGTCCTGCAGGGTGTCATGAAAAAGGAGATCACCAGGATCAAGGACAGGCCGGTACAGATTTTTGTCGATGAATTCCAGGACAGCAGTATCTGTATGGGGATTCAGTACTGGACAGAACCGGATGATTACTGGATGTCTAAATGGAAGGTTCAGGAGGCCATCAAGATGGCCTTTGACGAAAACGGAATCTCGATTCCCTACAATCGACTGGATGTTCAGATGGTAGAACACTAAAAAAAAAAAAAAAAAAGATCGCTCATTTTAAATCAATGAACGATCTTTTTTTATCTCATAGGAAACTTTGATTTATCAGATATGCTCTTTGAGCCATTCTTCATTGATGAGGATGACCTCCTCCATGGCCTGTGGTCCCGGAGCACCTGGTGTATTTCGCTTATCAATGCAGGTGGTCAGTGAAATAGCCTCATAGATATCATTATCAAATACAGGACTGAATGTCCTGTACTCATCAAGGGTCAGTTCATCCAGAGAAATCCCCTTGTCGATGCAATAGAGGACAAGCTGCCCCACGATGCTGTGGGCATCCCGGAAGGCAAGTCCCTTTCCCACCAGATAGTCTGCCGCGTCCGTGGCGTTGGTAAAGCCCCTTTTAGCGCTTTCTTCCATGGTATCTGTGCGGAAGGAGATGGTTTTGAGCATACCCGTAAAGAGGGCCAGACATCCCTTCACCGTATCATAGGCATCAAAAGTCAGTTCCTTATCCTCCTGCATATCTTTGTTGTAGGCAAGAGGAAGCCCCTTCATGGTGGTGAGCAGGGAGACCAGTGCCCCGTAAACCCGTCCTGTTTTCCCGCGGATCAGCTCGGCGATATCCGGATTCTTCTTCTGGGGCATGATGCTGCTGCCTGTACTGTAGGCATCATCGATCTCTACGAAGCGGTATTCATCAGAATTCCAGATGATGATTTCCTCACAGAAACGGGAAAGATGCATCATGATCAGAGACAGGGCAGACAGAAGCTCGATCACATAATCCCTGTCGGACACCGAGTCCATGCTGTTCAAGGTGGGCCCGGCAAAGCCCAGCAGTCTGGCCGTCAGCTCCCTGTCCAGAGGATAGGTCGTTCCGGCAAGTGCTCCCGCGCCGAGAGGGCAGTAGTTCATCCGCTCATAGATGTCATCAAGCCTGCTGTGGTCTCTCTTGAACATCTCCATGTAGGCACCCAGATGGTGGGCCAGGGTCAGAGGCTGGGCCTTCTGCAGATGAGTAAACCCGGGCATGGCAGTATGGATGTGTTCCTTCATCAGCTTATGACAGGTCACAAGGAGGTCAGAAAGCTCCCTGCGGATGGCTTTTAGCTCATCCCTGGTGTAGAGTTTCATATCCAGGGCAACCTGATCATTTCTGCTCCTGCCGGTATGCAGCTTCTTGCCCGCCTCTCCGATCCGGTCTGTCAATACCGCTTCCACAAAACTGTGGATATCTTCATATTCATCACTGATCTCCAGTCGCCCTTCTTCCACATCCTCCAGGATCTCCCTGATACCGGAAAGAATCAAATCCCTTTCTTCCTCTGTCAGTATGCCTGACGCAGCCAGCATTTTGACATGAGCCATGCTGCCTTCCATATCCTGCCGGTAGAACTTCTTATCAAAACTGACGGACGCGTTAAAATTATATACCAGACGATCAGTCTCCTTGGTAAAGCGTCCACCCCATAATTGAGCCATAATGCTCCTCCTTGCCTGCTGTTAGTTAAAAATCGCCATGACGATCTTAAGCACCATTAATATCTCATCTATTTTACATGAAAAGGAGATTACTGGCAAGAAATAAAAAAGAGTTCATCTTATTATGACAGGGACTGGGTAAAAAAAAACACCTGACGCTATTGATTTTATTTGCGTATTTGATATAATATGGAATAAATATGCAAAGACATATTAATAATCATTGTAAAGGAGAAGGAGTTTATGAAGTACAGAAAAATTGCAGCATTAGTACTGGCCATGGGAATGGCAGTATCCATGATGATGGGATGCGGCGCATCCAAGCCCGCAGACAGTGAGGGTGACACGAGCGCATCAGGAAGCCAGTCATTTACCACTGTCAATGAAGGCGTCCTTACTATGGCGACCAACGCCCAGTTCCCGCCTTACGAGTACTATGATGGACAGGAGATCGTAGGTATCGACGCTGAGATCGCAAAGGCTGTCGCAGACAAGCTTGGCCTTGAGCTCAAGATTGAGGATATGGAGTTTAATTCCATCATCGGTTCTGTTCAGAGCAACAAGGTGGATATGGGACTTGCCGGCATGACCGTAACAGATGAGAGGAAACAGTCTGTTAATTTCACAGAGCCTTATGCCACAGGGATCCAGTCCATCATCGTAAAGGAAGGTTCTGACATCAAATCTGTTGATGACCTTGAAGGCAAGAAGATCGGTGTTCAGCTTTCCACAACCGGCGACATCTATGCAGTAGAAGATTACGGCGCAGAGAACGTAGATGAGTACAACAAGGGTGCCGACGCTGTCCAGGCCCTGATCACAGATAAGGTTGACTGCGTGATCATTGACAACCAGCCAGCCAAGGCATTTGTAGCTGATAACAAAGGTCTTGTCATCCTTGATACCGAGTATACAACAGAAGATTATGCAGCATGTCTGAACAAGGAAAACGAAGCCCTGCTCAAAGCTGTAGACGGTGCTATCAAGGAATTAAAAGAGGACGGAACCATCCAGTCTATCCTTGATAAGTATATTTCAGCTGAGTAAAAAAATAAGGATATGTGCCGGCCCGCAGGGGCCTGACATGAGAAAGAACAGGTAATTGTTTTGAGTACATGGTTTTCTGATCTGCAGGCAAAGTTCATTCTGGACTTTGTCGAAAAGCAGAGATATATCTATATCGTAGAAGGTTTAAAAGTCACATTTGAGGTCACACTCCTTTCATTGTTCTTCGGCATGCTGATCGGAGCAGTGATCGCCATCATAAGGACTACGCACGACCAGACCAGGGAAGAAGCCAGAAAGGGGCCGGGACATATGATCCTCGGCGCTGCAGATGCAGTCTGCCGCCTTTATCTGACTGTCATCCGTGGAACACCTACCATGGTCCAGCTGCTTCTGTGGTTTTTTGTCTTCCTCAAGAACGCTGACAGTAAGATCCTTGTGGCTGTTGTCGCCTTCTCGGTTAACTCCGGTGCCTATGTCGCCGAGATTTTCCGGTCAGGCATCATGTCCATAGATCAGGGCCAGATGGAAGCAGGAAGGTCACTGGGATTGAGCTATAAAGATACCATGCTGGAGATCATTATGCCCCAGGCCATCAAGAACTGCCTCCCTTCCCTCGTCAACGAGATGATCACCCTGTTGAAGGAGACTTCCATCAGTGGTTACATCGGACTGAACGAGCTTACCAGAGGAGGAGAGATCATCCGTGGGGTAACCTATGATGCTTTCCTGCCCTTGATTGTTGTTGCTTTGATCTATCTGACCATCGTCATGTTCTTTACCTGGTGTATGGGTATCCTTGAGAGGAGGCTGAGAAGAAGTGATATACGTTAAGAACCTGTATAAAGCCTTCGGAGACCATGTGGTACTTAAAGACATCACAGAGCATATCCACCCGGGCGAGAAGCTGGTTATCATCGGCCCCTCCGGTTCCGGGAAGTCCACCTTCCTGCGATGCCTCAATCTTTTAGAGCATCCGACATCCGGACAGGTGATCTTTGACGGTGTGGATCTGACTGATCCGAAGACTGATATCAACAAGATCCGCCAGCATATGGGGATGGTGTTTCAGCATTTTAACCTCTTCCCCCACAAGACCATCATGCAGAATATCACCCTGGCCCCCACCAAGCTCAAGCTGATGAAGCAGGAGGAGGCCAATGAGGAGGCTCTGAGGCTGCTTCGCATGGTCAACCTGGAAGATAAGGCAGATGCCTATCCTGCACAGCTGTCCGGTGGACAGAAACAGCGTATAGCCATCGTCCGCTCCCTGGCACTGAAGCCGAAGATGATGCTCTTTGACGAGCCGACCAGTGCCCTGGATCCTGAGATGGTCGGCGAGGTACTGGAAGTAATGAAAGACCTTGCCGAAAAGGGGATGACCATGGCTGTTGTCACCCACGAGATGGGCTTTGCCAGAGAGGTAGGCACCCGGGTCTTCTTCATGGATGACGGAATCATCCTCGAACAGGGAACCCCTGAGGAGATTTTCTCCCATGCCAAAGAAGAACGGACACAGGAATTCCTGTCCAAGGTGCTCTAAGTAATCAAATATAATAAGGCGCCGCAAACGACCCGCCCATTCCAAAAGAAGAGGCAGATCGTATGCGGCGCCGTTTTTGTTCCAAATCCGGCCCATGCCGGACTTGCGCCGGTGGATGCCTGAGGCTGACTTTGTACCGCATGAAAAAAAGGCTAAATGAATTAGCCTTTTTTTCGAGGAACAA
>CADBNQ010000199.1 GCA_902796045.1 uncultured Lachnospiraceae bacterium
CTGTGGATAATACTGTGTAAACTCTTCCTGAGCAACACTGCAGATTTCACCTTTTTCATTAAATAAGATACAACGATTGCTTGTTGTGCCGGCGTCTAACGCCATCATGTACTTAGCCATAAGTAAAACCTCCTTAAAAAAATGGTAATCCGTTAATTGACCGGAAACTGTTTCCGGCCATCACTTATATCATAACATAAGGGCAAAAATATGTATTTATACAATTCCGGCTATTTGTCGTAATTTATAGTCTTTTTGTACGGTCAGCGGAATCTGCTTTCTCTCTTTTCTGAACATAATGAATAAAAGCTTTTTCAGCTTTCTGATATCCTACCGTCAATTCTCACAGCAGGATCAGGCACCCCATTTCCGCTGCCTCAAGACTTCATACATGATCAGGGAAGCTGCGACTCCGGCATTCAGAGATTCTGTCTGTCCCTCCATGGGGATCCTGACCAGCTCATCAGCCAGGGCTGCTGTCCGCGGCCTCAGTCCGTTCCCTTCGTTCCCGATCAGGAATGCACAAGGCTTTCTGTAGTCATAAGCATAATAAATCTCTCCAGACAGATGGGCTCCAAACAGGGTCACACCGGCATCCTTCAGTTTACTGATCATCTCATCAAAATCATCCGCGACAAGAAAAGGGATGCGGAAAACCGCACCCATTGTTGACCGGATCACCTTGGGACTGTAGATATCCGCGCAGTCACGGCTAAGAATAATCCCCGTGATACCGGCAGCTTCTGCCGTACGCAGTATTGTTCCGATATTCCCCGGATCCTGTATGTGTTCAAGGATCACAAAGGCAGGAGAGTCTTCTGATTGCAGGAGTTCCTCCAGAGAATGACCGGTCATACCGACAACCGCCAGGATGCCCTGGGGCGTCCTTGTATCAGAGAGGGAACGACAGACACCATCACTGATCAGCTCGTAGCGGTACGGCCGGAGACGTTCTAGATGATTTGCCTCAAAATCTTCTGTCAGGTAGACCTCCCGGATCATGCCGGGAGGAACTTCAAAAAACATCCTGGGCCCTTCCACCACGAAAGACTTCTGGGCTTTACGGGCTGCTGCGCTCTTCAGGAGCTGCCTGACATTTTTTATTCTTGTATTGGACGTGCTGGTAATCATAGCCTGACCTCAACCATACAGTTTTCTTAAAACGAGAACGAACTGGGAGACCATATTTTTGACCCCCTCCTTGAAATCGTTCTCCGCCCATTCGATGATATACTGGGTGAGGCCATAGGTGATAAAACGGTGCAGGAAATCATTGTCGATCCCGGTATCATGATGCACTATAACATTAGGCCGGTACTTGTCCTCCATACAGCGGATGATCATGGGATACATGGCCTGACGAAGGTAGCGGGACTCAATGTTGGTCAGGATATTCTTGATGATCACCTTGTTATCTTTCATCCAGCGCAGAAATCTCTCCATGACGCCTTCCCATGAATCCTCATCGTACATATGGCATTCATTCACAAGCTCATATTCAAAAGCGGTCGCCATAAGATCATAGATGTTATCAAAATGATAATAAAAGGTCTGTCTGTTCACACCACATTCAGAAGCAATCTTCTGTATGGTGATCTTTGTAAACGGATACTTTCTCATCAGGTCCATAAACGCTTTACAAAGCTGGATTTCTGTTTTCTGTTTCATATTTTATTCTCCCACAACAACTGTAATTCTGGCCGTCTGTTCCACGATTACTCCCTCTATTTCTTTAACATGGACAGTGACCCTGTGTTCTCCATCTTCCAGACCTTCCAGATTGATCCACGGTTCAAAATCACCGATTCTCAGCTTATTAACAATGGAAGGCGCACCCTCTATGGTCATATTATACTTGTTGGATTTATCAAAAGTTACTTTCTTATCAGTACCTTTTACAGCAACATCTTTTTGTGTAAAGCTCATCTTTCTGGTGATGATCTTCTCAATGGATGCCTTCACCTTGATATCTGCGTTCTCGTCAACCAGGATGACATCATCCTCCTGGATATGATCGGTAATGGTGAAGTCCGATTCATATGTTTCTGTCCGCCCATCCAGATCAATTGTCCCAAGATCTACAGACTCCAGATCCTTAAGGACACTGTCAGGGGCTGCCACAGTGATCGTCTTCGGCTCATAATCAAAGCTGACCAGCTGATATCCCGGGGCAGGTGACCCGGCTGCTTCCAGGTGAACCTTCACATCCTTTGTCTTCCAGACTTCGACACTGACGCTGATGGTCGATGTATCCATCTCAATCTGCGTACTGTCTACCACTTCTCCGTTCCTGTCATACAGCACAGGTTTGGCGGTTGTTGTCACATCTTCCGAGATATTGTCAACATTGACCTCCGCCCTGATCTCTTTGATATTCTTGAGAAGATTCTCCGGTCCGGTGACCTTGACAAGATTCGGTGTACCTGTGGCTTTTCCGATGGCATATCCTTCAGCAGCATCCCCGCTGATCTCCACATTGACCGGAACACTGGTGCTTGTGATCTTCTCTTCACTGATCTTCATGGTATTGACATTACCAAGAGAAAGCTCCAGCTGGTCCTCATACTTCTTCACAGTGACATCAATTGGAACAGCATCCACCTTGGACAGCTTTGAAAAATCAGCTACCGCCTGAAAATCAGATGCCGACAGAATGCTGACAATACTGTTTTTGCCACGGCAGGTTATAGTGACGGCGTCACCCTCGATGATCTCGTAAGCATAGCCCTTATCAGTCAGAACATTATCGTTGATCACCTTGACCGGTATGTCGGAGAACTTTTTGGACACGACCGGATCGTTGGTGTTGGCCACAAGCAGCCAGATCAATACGGCAATCCCGACAGAAAGGAGCTTCATTCCGGTGTTATTCATCATTCTGTCTTTCATTTCTTAATATGCCCTTCCACTTCTTAAATACGTCAATATTCTCCTCGGGAGTCTTGAGTACGGAAAGCTTCTCCACCAGCTCTTCACGGCTGAGATCACGATAAAGTTTCCCGTCCTGGGCAGCAGACACCGCGCCAGTCTCCTCTGAAACCACTATGGTGATGCTGTCCGACACCTCACTGATCCCCAGAGCCGCTCTGTGCCGGGTCCCTAATTCTTTTCCTACATCCAGATTATCTGTAAGAGGCAGATAACAGGTCGCGCAGACAATGCGATTGCCCCTGATGATCACTGCCCCGTCATGGAGAGGGGTATTGTGTTCGAAAATATTGATAAGGAGCTGGCTGGTCAGCAGAGCATCTACAGAAATGCCTGTCCGCTCA
>CADBNQ010000200.1 GCA_902796045.1 uncultured Lachnospiraceae bacterium
AAAATCAGCCGTTTGCATTCGTCTTTTATAATACACCAAAAAGCCCCTCCTTGTCGAGCCTAAGACAGCGAAAAAGAGCCTTCTTCATGTCCAGAAAGCTCTTTAAAACATCCATATATCTTCAGAAGGAATACTCCTTATCCGATCAGGTCTCTGTAATTATTCTCCACATACAGAATCGTGTCGATCAGGTCATCCACCGACCTGTACTGATATCTTGCAAACATGATCTGCCAGTCGATCATCAAAGATAATGTCACTGCATGGCGTCTTGCTTCAATATCTTCTATCACATCAAAATCCGGATACGAAATAACGCTGGCGCTCCTGAACCAGTTCACCATGGAGGCATATCCCACAGAATCCACCATAACCTCATCCATGATGCTGCGGCGAAGCCCGTTCTGGTCCTTGTACCTCAGCTTGCAGTCCTCATTCCAGCAGTTGGTAAAGGTGAGAAAATAAGTATAGTAAAGTCTCTTGATGGTAGCCAGGAGGTATGCCTTAAAGGTACTTCTTTCCTCTGCGCAGGCAAAAGGCTTGAAACATGCGGCGCAATACTGTGAGATCAGATTGCCCGTCAGGTAGCCGATATCATATCCAAAAGGCCCCATAAAGGAAAACTCCATGTCAATGACCTTCATCTCATCATCAGATGCCAGAATGTTGGAAGTATGGTAGTCAGCATGAATCAGGGCATCCGCATGACTCATATAGGACCTGCGCAGCTTGAACAGCTCAGTCACATATCTGCTGTCCCTGCTGAACAGTTCCGCGAAGTGCGCAAACTCCGGACCCAGTCTGTCCTCAATGGGCTCCTGGAACATGTCGAGAAACATCCCGTCCTCCATAATCCTGCGCATGGGTGTGTTGTCAAAGCGGTACATCAGTTCACGGTACCTGCTTCGGTCAAGGAAATACTCGGATGTATAAAACTCCGTTCTGGCCGCGCACTCACCGCACATCCTTCCGAAATTCTCAAACATCACGTTCTTGTTGAACTGGAATCGGGAGATCGAGAGGTGGGAGACATCCTCCATGACGAAAATATTGTTCTCCGGGTCGTGGAACTTAAGGGCAGGGGTATACTCCGGCACAATCGAATACCGGATACGCATGGCATCATACTCCAGCTTGTTCCGGCAGATATCCATGGGCATCTGTGATATTCTGGCCAGAGGCAGTCCCTGCTTGACAGCCAGAGCTTCCTTCCCGGTCCTGATCCGGAAGATGTGATTGACATATCCGTCTCCGTCTTCCTCCTCAGTACCCTCACCCACCTGAGAAATCTCAGCAGGCAGCGAATCATCAAAATCCGGCATATGTTTTTTTAAATACTCTATGATGTTGTCTTTAGATAATACAAACATAGAAATACCCTGCATTCAAAACTTACTCAAAATCATACCACTCTGATTATAATCTATTTTTGCATGCAGGAAAAGATACTTCTTTGTTTTAGCTTGGAATATATTGCATAAGTGAGTCACAAAACAGAGATAAATGGCGAAAAAAAATACTTGCAAAATATCTCAATCCGTGTATAATGAAATCTAACTTGTGTTGTGAAATGCATTGATCAGGACTTCGGTAATCACCACAGTTCCTCACAGAGAGCTGCCCGCTTTGGTGGAAGGGCAGCAGGAGCGAGATCACCGGTATCACCTGTGAGCAGTCTGGATGAAGTCACAGTAGTCCAGGACGGGTACTCCCGTTACAGGGTCTGATATTGTTGGATATCTTGAGTGCACGACAGTGAATAAGAGTGGTACCGCGGATCTTTATTCGTCTCTTAGCGTTTCATAACGTTAAGAGTTTTTTTTTGCGGAAAATAGCATGGAGGATACTATGAAGAATCTAATCGAAATCAGATGGCACGGCCGGGGAGGCCAGGGTGCCAAAACTGCCGCGCTCCTGCTGGCAGATGTTGCTTTTTCTACCGGTATGTATGTGCAGGGCTTTCCGGAATATGGTCCCGAGAGAATGGGAGCGCCCATCACTGCCTACAACCGGCTCAGTGCAAAGGCGATCCGCAACCATTCCAACATCTATGAACCGGATTATGTGGTTGTTGTGGATGAAACCCTTCTTGATACTGTCCATGTGACAGATGGGCTGAAGGAGGACGGAGCGATCATCATCAACACATCCCGGTCCGCCAAAGAGCTCCTTCCCCGGCTCAGGGGCTATAAAGGAAGAGTCTGCACCATTGATGCAAGGAGGATTTCCCTGGAGACCCTGGGGAAATACTTCCCCAACTCTCCCATGCTGGCCGCCATCGTCAAGGTCAGCAGCATCATGGATGAAGACATATTTTTAGAAGAAATGAGAAAGTCCTATGCCCACAAATTCGCTTCAAAGCCTGAGGTGATCGAAGGCAACATGAAAGCACTTTCTCTTGCTTTACAGGAGGTACAGTAAATGAATTCTGATATCAGCAAATTAGGCGTTGATGTAAAATGGCAGGATCTTACCCTGGGCTGCACCATCGTGGGCAGAGGCACATCCGCTTCTTTCAACACCGGCGAATGGAGAGTCGATACGCCGAAGTTTATCGAGGAGAAATGCAAGCAGTGCATGCTTTGTATTCCGGCCTGTCCTGACAGCGCCATCCCGGTTGAAGATGGCAAACGGCTGGACTTTGATTTTGACCACTGCAAGGGCTGCGGCATCTGCGAAAAAGCCTGCCCGTTTGACGCAATAATCATGATGAAGGGGGTAAAATAATATGGCTATCAGAGATCGTCTGTCCGGCAATGAGGCCGTTGCTGTGGCTATGCGCCAGATCAACCCGGATGTCATGCCGGCTTATCCCATCACACCATCCACTGAGATACCTCAGTACTTTACATCTTTTGTGGCCAACGGCCAGGTGGATACCGAATTTGTCCCGGTAGAGAGCGAACACAGTGCCATGAGCGCCTGCATCGGGTCTGAGGCAGCCGGTGCCCGGACCATCACTGCTACTTCCTCCTGCGGACTGGCGCTGATGTGGGAAGTATTGAATGTAGCCGCTTCTGACAGGCTGCCCATCTGTCTGGCTCTGGTCAACCGGGCCCTTTCAGGTCCCATCAACATCAACTGTGACCACTCCGACGCCATGGGAGCAAGGGATACAGGCTGGATCCAGCTGTTCGCGGAAAACAACCAGGAGGCCTATGACAACATGGTCCAGGCTTACCGGATCGCTGAGCATCCGGATGTCATGCTTCCCATCATGGTCTGCCAGGATGGCTTTATCACCAGCCATGCCGTAGAGAACATCACCCTGCTCGAAGACGATGTGGTCAAAAGCTTTGTCGGTGAATACAATCCGGAACATTATCTCTTAAAAGACGGTGAATCCATCGCATATGGTCCCTACGCGGTCACCAATTATGTGATGGAAGCACGGCGTGCCCAGATGCAGGGACTGCGCAATGCAAAACAGGTCGCCCTGGATGTGGCAAAGGAATTCGCCGCCATCTCAGGAAGAGAATACGGCTTCTTTGAGGAGTATAAGATGGAAGATGCGGAGTATGCCATGGTCATCATCGGCTCTGCAGCCGGCACAGCCAAGGACACGGCAGACCAGCTCCGGGAACAGGGCATCAGGGCAGGCGTTCTGAAGATCCGTCTCTTCAGGCCTTTCCCTGCAGAAGAAATCGCCCATGCTTTGAGAAATGTCAGATATCTCGCTATCATGGACCGCACCGAAGACTTTAATACCAACTGCGGCCCGCTGGGTGCCGAGATCAAGGCAGCACTTTTCAATAATAATTATCACCCTCTGACACTGAACTACTGTTATGGCCTGGGAGGAAGAGACGTCACTGTTGAAAGCCTCACATCGGTATTCCACGACCTTATGGAAGCGGCAGAAACTAAAGATGCAGGCGAAACATATCGATATCTGTCAGTTCGTGAATGATCAGCATATATAGGAGAAAAAAATGGCTTACAATTTAAAGCAGACTATCAATAAAGAAGAGCGTCTGGCTCCCGGTCACAGAATGTGTGCCGGCTGCGGCGGAACCATAGGCATCCGCAACGTCCTGCGGGGGCTTCACGATGAGGATGAAGCAGTGATCACCTGCGCCACAAGCTGTCTGGAGGTATCCTCCTTTATGTATCCCTACACCTCATGGAAGGACTCCTTCATCCATGACGCTTTTGAGAACGCCGGCGCAACCTGCTCAGGCGTAGAAGCTGCCTACAAGGCGCTGAAGAAAAAAGGAAGAGTGAAAGGCACCCGCAAATTTATCGCATTCGGTGGCGATGGAGGAACCTACGATATCGGCTTTCAGTCCCTCTCGGGCGCCATGGAAAGAAATCACGACATGGTCTATGTCTGCTACGACAATGAAGGCTACATGAACACCGGCATCCAGCGTTCATCTGCCACACCGCTCTACGCAGATACCACCACCACACCGGTGGGTTCCGAATCTGATGGCAAGGTCCAGAACCGGAAGGATCTGGCAGCAGTCATCGCCGCTCACAATGTACCTTATGTCGCCCAGACCACCTTCGTGAAGAATTTTAAGGACATTCATGTCAAATCAGAGAAGGCCATCTATACTCCCGGGGCTGCTTTCTTAAACGTGCTGGCTCCCTGCCCCAGAGGATGGCGCTATGATATGTCCGATATCCTCAATATCTGCCAGCTGGCAGTAGACACCTGCTTCTGGCCCCTCTTTGAAGTCATCGAGGGAGAATGGATCATCAACTACACACCCAGGAAGAAGCTCCCTATCGAAGACTTCTTAAGACCCCAGGGCCGGTTCAAACATCTGTTTAAACCAGGAAAAGAGCAGCTGATCGCCGACATCCAGGCTGAAGTAGACCGCAGATGGGATGATCTGCTGAGAAAGGCAAAATAAAAATATCTTGCATGCCGCCCCGAATCATGTTAGAATAGGCGCATGAGTACGGGGCATTGGCGCAGTTGGGAGCGCGCCACACTGGCAGTGTGGAGGTC
>CADBNQ010000201.1 GCA_902796045.1 uncultured Lachnospiraceae bacterium
ACCGGCATACTTACTCTGGCGGATGACTCCGGGCTGGAGATTGATTTCCTGAATAAAGAGCCGGGGGTGCAGTCTGCAAGATATATGGGGGAGAATACCTCCTACCGGATCAAAAACCAGATTCTTCTGGACAGACTCCACGGGGTGCCGGCTCCTGTTCGGACTGCCAGGTTCGTCTGTGTGGTGGCCGCTGCTTTTCCGGACGGGAGAGTTGAGACCAGACGCGGGACCATAGAAGGCCGTATCGCGGACAAACCGGCCGGGGAGAATGGTTTTGGTTATGATCCCATCTTCTACCTGCCCGACCGGGGTATGACGACGGCGGAGATTTCTCCTGAAGAAAAGAACGCCATCAGCCATCGCGGAAAGGCCCTGCGGCAGATCAGGGAGATTCTGAAATAAGCCGCTCGTTTATGGGAAGATTTTGCACAAATCATTGTATTTTATGCCTGCCTGCGCTATAATGGAATCACCAGAAATCGTTGGTATTTTACAAGTATCACTTAGTAGGGAGGTATTATTATGGCAAGAATTATCATTGCGCCCAACAAGTATGTTCAGGGCTCCGGAGTTCTCGGTGACATTGCAGAATATGCGGTTAAGTTTGGTAAGAAACCGTTTATCCTGATCAGTGAAGGCGGAAAGAAACGTTTTGGTGCTCTCATCGAGAAAAGCTTTGAGGGTAAAGACGCAGCCCTTACTTTTGAGGCATTCCATGGCGAGTGCTCCAAGAATGAGATCAACCGTCTTAATGACCTGGTTAAAGCAGGCGGCTGTGACCTTGTAATCGGTGTCGGCGGCGGTAAGATTTTTGATACTGCCAAGGCAGTTGCTTTCTACTGCGGCACACCGGTCATCATTGCTCCGACAATCGCAGCAACAGATGCTCCTTGTTCCGCCCTTTCCGTTGTATATACAGATGATGGTGTATTTGAGGACTATCTGTGGCTTCCGGCCAACCCGAATCTGGTTCTGGTTGACTCTCAGGTTGTTGCCAATGCTCCTGCGAGACTGCTTGTTTCCGGTATGGGCGATGCTCTGGCAACCTATTTTGAGGCTAAGGCCTGCCAGACCAGCAATGCTACAAGCTGCGCAGGCGGCACGATCACAACTGCAGCCATCACACTGGCTAAGGTTTGCTATGACACTCTGATTGCAGAGGGCGTGAAGGCGAAACTGGCTGTTGAGAACAATGTTGTAACAGAAGCTGTTGAGAAGATCATTGAGGCCAACACACTTCTCTCCGGTATGGGATTTGAGTCCGGCGGACTGGCTGGTGCCCACGCTATACATAACGGCCTGACAGCCATCAAAGAGTGCCATCACCTCTATCATGGTGAGAAGGTTGCCTTTGGTACCCTGACCCAGCTTGTTCTTGAGAATGCTGACGAAGATCTCCTCGATGAGGTAGTAGGATTCTGCATGGATGTTGGACTGCCCACCACATTTGCAGATCTCGGCATCGAGAATGTAGATAAGGATGCCCTGATGGAAGCAGCCACACTGGCAGCAGCACCTACTGACACATGCGGCAACGAGCCTGTTGAGATCACTCCTCAGATCGTTTACAATGCTATGATCGCAGCAGATGCTATCGGAAGATATTATAAAGGCGAAGACTAATCACGACAGGAGTTGAGAATATGTTAAAGAATCCCGTACAGACAAAGGATGAGATCCTGGCATGGATCAGAGACTATATGGCGGAAAACGGCCCGGACTGCAGTATCGTGGTGGGCATATCCGGAGGGAAGGATTCCAGTGTGACGGCGGCCCTGTGCGCTGAGGCGATTGGAAAGGACCGTGTTGTGGGCGTCCTGATGCCGGACGGGGTCCAGAGCGATATCGCAGATTCTCAGGAGATCGTCGACCTTCTCGGTATTCCCCATATCACGGTCAATATCCATGATGGTGTCGTTGGGCTCAGCCGGGCAATCGAAAAGGAACTTGCCGGAGGAGCTCTGTCAGGTGTTGAGGGGCTTTCCAGGGATGCAGGGATCAATATGCCTCCCCGTATCCGTATGAGCACCTTGTATGCTGTTGCCCAGTCTCTGCCCAGAGGAGGCCGGGTTGTGAACACCTGCAACAGGTCCGAGGATTACATCGGCTATTCTACCAAGTACGGGGATGCCGCAGGCGATTTCAGCCCTCTGGCTAACCTGTGTGTTCATGAAGTGATCCAGATCGGAGAGGTGCTGGGTCTGCCGGAGAGGCTGACAAAGAAGACACCCTCTGACGGACTGAGCGGGATGTCTGATGAAGATAAGATCGGTTTCAGCTATGCTGTCCTTGATCACTATATCCTCACCGGAGAGTGTGAGGATGAGGAGATCCGGCAGAAAATCGACCGGATGCACCGGATCAATCTCCATAAGCTTCGGTTGATGCCTTCTTTTCCTTTGAACAAATAGTTCCACCTCTGTTTGCAAGTTTTTTTCATGATGTGGCCGCTAAGTCTCATCTTGAAGCAGAAGAAGTCTGATATAATACGGGTAAATACGTATTCTCAAACTCAACATATTCTCTGAGCGCAAACAAACCCCGCCTCCACTCGTTGGAGACGGGGTTCTTTGCAGTCTATAACTGTTTTGTTTGTCCGAAATGCTTTATGATTAATAGTTGTCTGCGTGAATCTCGAAATAAGCCTGTGGATGATCACATACCGGACAGACATCCGGAGCTGCAGGGCCGATAACGATATGGCCGCAGTTGCCGCACTCCCATACACGGTCGCCGTCACGGGAGAAGACCAGACCGCCTTCGATGTTCGCGATCAGCTTGCGATAGCGGGCTTCATGCTCTTTTTCAATCTCAGCAACCATCTCAAATAATTTAGCGATCTCCTCAAAGCCTTCCTCACGTGCTTCCTTGGCAAAGGTGGGATACATCTCTGTCCACTCGTACTGCTCGCCGTCAGCTGCCAGTGTAAGGTTGGTCTTTGTATCAGCGATACCTTCAAGAATCTTGTACCAGATTTTTGCATGCTCTTTCTCATTGGCTGCAGTCTGCTCGAAAATCTTGGAAATCTGTACATAGCCGTCTTTTTTTGCCTTTGACGCATAGTATGTGTATTTATTCCTGGCCTGAGATTCTCCTGCAAATGCTTCCAGAAGATTGTCAAAGGTTTTGGTTCCCATAAGATTTCTTCCTAATTCCTGATAATAATCTGCCATAAATATGTACCTCCTTGTAAAATATAATACAATTTTTAGCAACTATTAGTATAGCATAATAGCGTACGATTAGAAAGTGTAAAAAACGGGCATTTTGTCAGACTGGTTATAGCGCAGTCCTATTGTGACTTGTTCGCATGATAAAGGCCGATTAGTTCTATCCTGTTCTTGCAGCTGGTTTTTTTCAGCAGGTTATGGACATGGAATTTTACTGTGCTTTCTGTGATAAAAAGGGTTTCAGCTATCTCAGAACTGGACTGTTCCTTCAGGATGCAGCGGAGCACGTCTCTCTCCCTCTGGGAGCAATGGTATTTGAGAGAAAACTCTTCGAATAATTCCTGGTCGCTCTTGGGCGGGGCAGGCGGGTCGACAACAACCGGTGTATGCATATAGAGCTGCTGATATAGCTGGAAAAAGAGAAAGACGGTCAGGATAAAGAGGGTGGCCGCAGTGATCACAAGAACATTGACATTTTCCACCAGCATAATGTGGATAAAGGTTCCCGCCGCATCTCCGATCCGGCCGAACAGCAGACCGCAGGGGGCCAGCCACATCAGCTTCCGGCACACGTTATCTGCAGAGTCAGAGTGTTCTCCGGATGACCTGGACATATCTGTAAAGAGGATAACTCTGTAAACAGAAAAGAATCCGTTAAAGAAATAGGTGAGGCTCCAGAGAAGAATACCGGAGACTTCTCCGCGGGATAGCAGCAAGGTCACGAAAGGAATGACCAGGGCAGCCAGGCAGAGGATACCGCCAAGTTTTCTGCTTTTATCACTGACGATGCCGGCAATCATCAGACTTCCGCCATAGAAGATCCTGGACAGCTCCAGATCCACCCCTGCCAGGATATCTGAGGATGGGAACACAAAGCCCAGATTCTTTATGAGGCTGAGCAGCAGGATAGTGACAGAGGCAAGCAGGATCAGGCCGGGAGAGAAGGAGGAAAGTTCGGTTTCAGCTTCCGGGGCCTTCTCTTCATCTTCTGCATCTTTTTTTTCTTTATCTTCGCATGTCTCTGCGTCAGGAGCGATGGTTTTATAAAGCCCGATCGTGGCGATGGATAAAAATGCATAGAAAATCAGGGCGTATTCAGAATGCAGCAGGTTCCCTCCTAAGGTCAGCAGCCACAGGCTGATGCAGGAGGCTCCATAGCTCAGTCCGAATACAGAAGCCTGACAGCGCCTGTCCGCAGACCGTGACAGGGCATACAGGTAGTAGCCTGAGATCAGGCCGCAGCTGAGGTTCATCAGATAGCCAAATATGATCACTGTATTGATATCAGAAGCGACAACTGACGGGATCAGAAATACGATAAAGAGCGTATTGACTATGAGAAAACCGATGTAATTGAGGATACGGGGGAGAAAGCGCACCCCTGCAGCAAACAGAGCAAGGCCGGCCGCCTGAAAGAGATATCCGTATACTTCACTGACCTGGTCAGCCGAGACAGTAGAGGGAAGGATATCCATCAGATGATAGAGCCAGGAGAGGTATCCCAGGGAAATCAGAAGGAAGCTCAGAAAAATCAAAATAAATGTACAAAAGGTATTTCTGTCGGTTTTCAGATCAGCGAACGACATCTGCAGATTCCCTCCTTGCTTATTCCCTGTCCTTAAGAGTCAGACAGGCCGGGTCAGCCTGTAAATTGTAAAAAAGTGAATCAGTA
The DNA here is from genome assembly GCA_902796045.1 of uncultured Lachnospiraceae bacterium. Lineage (GTDB taxonomy): Bacteria > Bacillota > Clostridia > Lachnospirales > Lachnospiraceae > Anaerobutyricum. The sequence goes on from CADBNQ010000201.1 coordinate 4,843, forward strand.
CAGTCTCTTTAATGCGATAATTATAGCAATCCTGACCCTTTACTTCAACCCCGGATATAAAGTATGGGGAGCGACCTGACCCAAAACCAACCCTTAATATCAGCCTTTCCCACTGAAGTTTATCTACCTGCAACCTTTAGGTTAGGGTACAATATCTGCAGAAGGGCTGACATGCAGCCCCGAATCCGGCGCCAGGAACGCCGAGGCGTTCCTGATTTGAGAAACTGAATGAATTTGACTTAAGTTGAGAGGAGGATGCGTTATGAAGAAAACAATGATGAAATCAGTCTTGTTGACCTTGTTTATGGCCGCCATGTTCCTGTTCGGAGTGTCATTGGCAAAACCGGCCGGAGTGGAAGCTGCCGGACTGAAGAAGCCGACCTTTGTCCGGGCCAGCACCGGCTATATCAACAACAAGATCTGTCTCAGGTGGCTCCCTGTAAAGGGTGCAAAGAAGTATGAGATTTACCGGGCCAAGGTCAATACCAAGAACGGGAAAGCCGGAAAGAAATGGAAAAGATGGGCTTCGACCAAAAACCCGTTTATCATCAAAGGTGGTGCCGGTGACTACAGGTATCGTGTCAGAGCGGTCAAAGGGAGCAAGAAGGGGAAATGGTCCTACGGGATTCGTATATTCGGTGCCACCGCATATATCACTAATACAATCTATACGCCGCCAGAATACTTTTTGGGTTATCTCTGGAGATCTGGCAAGGTGACTTTTCGTGTTCTGGTCGCCAACAAAACCCATTCCCAGATGGGGTTTGTTCAAAGCGGAAGCAGGTTCGGCCCGCAGA
>CADBNQ010000202.1 GCA_902796045.1 uncultured Lachnospiraceae bacterium
ACTCCAAAACGGAAACGACGGATGGAGAATTAAGTAAAAACGGACGTGATTTCCGTCATAGGCAGTTCAAAAAAATTAAAAAAAGGTCCTTGACAAAGTAGTAAGTTGCTACTAATATATAAGTAGTAACTTACTACTTATTGTTTTCTGTATTTCAGGAGGTGTTGATATGGAGAAGCTTAGAGACCTTTTCGGCAAGATCGATCCTGGCATGTGCAGATTGTCCATGAATGGAAATATCGCAGTGAAGACCAGGGCTGGTTTTAAAACCTACGACGTGAAGAAAGACCGGCTGACCAACTGCGACCAGTTCGTCTTCAATATCGGTGAGGAGTTCTTCTTTCTTATTCCAACCAACAAGCTTGCGAAGGGGGATATCATCCTGGTTTCCGGCAGGCCCAGATGTGTGATCAATGTAGAAAAGAATCTGATCACTGCCATTAATTATGAGGATGCGACTGTTGAGAAGATCCTTCCAGAGCACCACATGTTCATGGGAAGCTGCTATTTCTATGGCAAGATTGTCTCCATGTTCGGAAAGAATATCATGGGGGGAGGAAAGGGCCCGGGCAGGATCCTGAAATTCATGATGATTAAAGAAATGATGAAGGGAGATAAGAAAGGGGTAACCGAGGGGAACAGCCTTGGGAGTATGCTTCCTTTTCTCCTGATGGGAAAAAGTGAAGACCTGTTTGAGGGAATGTTTGATTTTGATGAGGACGAAGACGAAGATGCAGGAGATTGAGGAGGTACAGATATGGGTGGAGGATATTGGACAAGAGGACACTTTGAGGAATATAACAGGGCAAGAGGCAGGAAAGTAGACAAGGCCGGGGCCATCGAGGGGAGTTATAATAACCAGGAGATCTTCCTGGCCAAAGGACTGGATAAGATGCTGGACCCGAAAAATGTGATGAGAGAGTGCTGCGACAGCGAAGAACACCCCAATACCATCCCGGTTATCCTGGCACTGGATGTGACCGGAAGTATGGGATACGCTGCGGTGGAAGTGGCAAAAAAACTGAATATAATAATGACAAATCTCTACGATAAGGTAGAAGATGTGGAATTCATGATCATAGGGATCGGTGATTTTGAATGTGACTTGGTTCCTGTGCAGATTTCTCAGTTCGAATCTGATATACGGATTGCCGATCAGCTTGAGAGAATCTATTTTGAGTTCGGAGGAGGTGGAAACAGTTACGAATCCTATACCGCTGCCTGGTACATGGCTGCGAGGCACACCAGGCTGGATTGCTGGAAGCGGGGGAAAAAAGGTATTCTGATTACCATGGGTGATGAGCCTCTGAATCCTTATCTTCCCATTTCCGGGAGAAGGGTTTCTTTTGAAGAGGTGACTGCGGATCGATTACAGGATGTAGTGGAGACAAAGGACCTGTATAAAGAAGTGACCGCGCTGTACGATGTGTATCATCTGAATGTAATCCATGGCAGGTATTCGGATAAACGGGTCAGACCAAGCTTCATGAAATACCTTGATCAGGATCATTACAGGGATACAGATTTAAAGAGGATTTCGGATGAGATCATAGAGATTGTCACCAGTGCCGGCCCGGATAAATGGCAGAAAACGGAGCTGGTGCCGCCGCACCGGGTACAGGATTGCGGCATCCGCTGGTAAAATGCCGGTAATATGGACCGGGAGGAGGATCGGACATGAAGAATAGGATAAAAGAGGTTAAGATCGTCATTGGCGCCAATTACGGTGACGAGGGAAAAGGTCTGATGACGGACTATTTTTCAGACAGAGCAGAAAAATGCCTGGTGGTATGTGATAATGGAGGAGCCCAGCGGGGACATACAGTAACCCGTGGGGACAAAAGACATGTTTTTCATCATCTGGGAGCCGGAACTTTATCAGGTGCAGACACCTATCTCAGCAGTTATTTTATTCTCAATCCGATCTTCTTTGCCCGGGAATACCGGGAGATGGGGAGATACGGTGTTGTGCCAGTCGTTTACAGGAACCCGGATTGTCTCTGGTCCACACCTTATGACATGATCATTAACCAGGTGGTAGAGGAATATCGTGGGACCAGGAGACATGGAAGCTGCGGGATGGGAATCTGGGAAACCATCGTGAGAAGCAGGAAGATTCATAGTCCTCTGGACGATTTAAGAGGGAAACCATCTCTGATGAGAGAGTATCTGACCAGAATCAGGGAAGAGTATCTGCCTGCGAGATTGAGAGAGCTGGGGGTGGAAAGGATTCCGGAAAGCTGGGTAAAGATTATTGAGGGTGAAGGGCTGATCGAACATTTTATAGAGGATCTGCTTTTTCTGGCAGGACATACAAAAGTTGCGGAGGACAGACTGCTCTGTCAGTACAACAGGGTCATCATTGAGAATGGACAGGGTCTTCTGTTAGATAAGAATCGAAATGAGTATAAAGAACATACCACTCCGAGCAATACCGGCCTGCGTAATGCCTCTGAATTACTTGATGGTCTTGAACTTACGGACATACCGGTAGAGGTCTGCTATGTTACCAGAACCTATCTGACCAGACACGGGGCCGGTCCCTTTCCGGGAGAATGCCCCAAGGGAGAAATCAATCCACGGATGGTGGACGAGACAAATCAGCCCAATGCTTTTCAGGGAGCCCTTCGATATGGTATAATCAATCCGATGGGATTAGCAGACCGTATTAGAGAAGACTTCAGGGAATATGCCAGAAATGAGGAATACTTCATCAGTCTCGCCATCACCCATTTAAATGAAACTGCAGGGAAATGGAACGGACAAACCGACATCAGCAGAGATCTGTTTAAAAGAATCGGCGTTCGCTGTGTCTATTATTCCTCAGGCAGAAGCAAAGAGAAGATAGAAATAGAGGATCATCTATGAATAGAGAACCGGGATCAGAAAAAGAATATCTGGATTCCTATAACCAGGAGCAATTTAAAAAAATGTCGGTGGCGACGGACTTACTGATTCTGACCATCGAAGAGGATCGTCTGGTGGTTTTGATGACGAAACGATCGGAGTATCCTTTTAAGAACTGCTGGGCACTGCCGGGCGTCTTTGTGAGGATGGAAGAAACACTGGAGGAAGCGGCGGTCCGGGGACTGAAAGAAGAAGTCAATCTGGAGAACATCTATCTTGAGCAGCTTTATACCTTTGGAGACGTCGACCGCGACCCCAGGCTTAGAGTTATTTCTGTCACCTACATGGCCCTCACCCCTCTGGAGAAACTGGATTTTAAGGCAGGAAGCAGAGTGAGTGAGGTGAAACTCCTCCCGGTGGAAGACATCATAGGTGGAGAGATTGAGACGGCATTTGATCACCGGGAGATCATCCGCTATGCCAAATGGAGATTAAAAAACAAGGTGGAGTATACCGACATTGTCTTCCATTTCTTTTCGGACATGTTTACCCTGCCTAAACTTCAGAAAGTTTATGAGATCCTCGCAGAAAAGAAGGTTTACAAAACCAATTTCCGGAAGAAATTTCTGCCCCTGATCACAGATACGGAGCTGGAAGACCGGAGCGGAGGAAGGAGACCCAGTCGATATTACCGTTATTGGCCTGAGACTTGAAGTAATACAAAAAATGTGGAGTTGTTTCGTACTAAAATCAAAAATAATGGTGCAAAATATTATCAAGAATATCCGTGACACAGGATACATGTTAAGATATACTAAAGATACCACATAGCTGTCTTATATCTGAATACAAAAAACGATAAGGAGGCCATATTATGAAGAGGTTATTAGTTCTGCTGTTTGTGGTTGTACTTTGCGGATCATTAGTTTTAACAGGGTGCTCCAATGCCGGCCAGGAAAAAGAGGATGAGGATGCTGAGGTCAAAGTGACCGAGGCTGACTCCACAAAAACAGAAGCCGCCGAATCAGAAGTCACCCAGGCTGATATTGAGGAAACTATTATCGGCAGCTGGATATTAGCTGAGCGTGATGGTCAGCCTGCTTTGACAAATGAGAAAGGTTTATTTACTTTTGTTTCGCCTACCAAAGCTTATGTAAGCGCATCCTACAACGCCCGTCCGGAACAGGGCAGTCCCTGGGTGGATCTATTAGAAGCAGATGTCGAGATTACTGACAATAAGGTGACACTCACCTGGCCGGTCAATGAGGACACGATCATAGTTGATGAATTTACCGTTTCCAGCATCACTGACTCTGAAAATCAGGGCGACCTTATTGTGAAGTCTGTTAAAGATGGCAAAGAAAGAATACTCACAGAAGAGGCAGTCAGTCTTGTAAAGGTCAACGATGACTACAGTAAAGACATCCTGGGAACATGGGAGGGTCGGTGTACAAGCGAAGACTCGGAATTCGACGATGGTCAGGAGCACCGCTGGGAGTACAAAGAAGACGGTACCTATGTCTACTACGTGAAGGACGGTGACAATTGGGCACCCGGCGACGATACCATGAATGAGTACTTTGTGGCCGGAAACCTGCTTTGCACCCGTTGGAAAGAGGGCGATGCTGAAAGCCGCGAATGGTGGGAAATCTCTATTGACGGTGATACAATGAAATGGACCGCCCTGCGCCAGGACAAGGATGGAAAAACCTTCACCCCGGAGTTTGAGATGACTAAAGTTGAGGAATGACTATCCCAAAGCAACATCGAGAATCATCATTAATACGAATCACAATGAGAAGGCAAGCATCCCCCGGTTGGAGTGCTTGCCTTCTGACGTTTCAGGAATCAGCTCCATCGTCAACAAATCCCG
>CADBNQ010000203.1 GCA_902796045.1 uncultured Lachnospiraceae bacterium
AAGGATCAGGTCACACAGGCCGCCCAGTTCCCTGCGGGCATCTTCGTCGTCCCGGCAGATGGGCGCGCCGGATGTATTGGCGCTGGTCATCACCAGACAGTCCGGCACCCTGACCTGATCATGATAGTCAAAGAGCAGAAGATGGATCGGGGCGTAGGGCAGCATGACCCCAAGCTTTGGATTCCCCGGAGCCACAGGATCTGCCACCCGACCTCCCTTCTTCTTTGGCAGGAGGATGATGGGCTTCTGATGGCCGGTCAGGATCTCTTCCTGACCGGGACTGACCAGGCATTCACGCCTGACGGTCTCCATGTCCTTAAGCATCACCGCAAAAGGCTTTACCGGCCGTCTTTTGCGGCTGCGCAGAAGACGGACCGCTTCTTCATTACCGGCATCGCAGCAAAGATGAAAGCCGCCGATCCCTTTGATCCCGACAATACCGCCATCCCGGATCATCTTTCTTACTGCTCTTATGGCATCCGGTCCCCTTTCCGGCCGGTCAAGAAGATACACCTCCGGCCCGCAGTCATTGCAGCAGACCGGCTGGGCGTCATACCGCCGGCTCTCAGGATGGGTGTATTCATATTCGCATTCCGGACACATGGGGAAGCCGGCCATACTGGTCCTGATCCTGTCATAAGGCATGGCATCAAGGATAGTGAGTCTTGGCCCGCAGCAGGTACAGTTGATAAAAGGATGAAGGTACCTGCGGTCAGACGGGTCATAGAGTTCTCTCATACACTCCGGACATACCGCGATATCCGGTGAGACAAAGATATCCCCCTGTCTCTTCTCACTTTCAATGATGGAAAAATCTGTATAATCATGAAGACTCTCAGGCTTCTCTTCCACAGTCAGCTTGAGGATCACTGCTCTCCTGGGGGGCTCATGCTCCAGCTTCTCTTTAAAAAGACGCAGGCTCTCATCCGGCCCTCTGGCCCAAATCTCCACATAGGGGCCTACATTGCTGACATTGCCCCGTATATGGCAGGCCAGGGCATGCCGGCTGACTGTCGGGCGGAAGCCCACCCCCTGCACGATGCCGAAAACCCTGATTCTCCATAGTTTTTCTTTCATATCTGATCCCTTTTTCCCGAGACTGCAAAATGGTCTATGCCGAGCCATTGTCCCTCATAATCCGGAAGAGCAGCGGCAAGGAGGGGGTCGCCGATGATGACATCATACTTCCCCTCACTGACAAAGCTGATCCACTGGTCCTCCTCCCTGATCCAGGTATCCCCGGGCTGCAGGTATTCCTGATCCATGATAAACCAGGAAGCCACCGTGACCCTGGCATCTGCCATGCTTAAGATCCTCCTGCGCAGGCTGTCTGCAAGGATCTGCTGGTGGACAATCAGGATCTTCTTCCCCTTCATTGAAGGAAAATGTTCTTCCATGGCTTCCCATCCCGGCAGGGTCTCCAGGGGATAGTCGGCCTCATAAGGTATGTCAAATCGCTTCTTCAGTGCTCTTGCTGCCGGAAGGGCCGAAGGGGCGATCACCAGGTTCTTTTCCACCTGACCGGCTTTCCTGATCTCGTCCAGCCCGCTTCCAAGGCAGAAGCTCAAAACCTGGCTGAAGCCTTTCGACATATAGTGTTCTCTGAGCCATGTGCCATAATCCCGGGTCTGATGCAGCAGGGCAGTTCTGGACAGAAACCAGCTGCCCGGAGGCGGCGTGACATCCAGGGGTGTTGCCCCCAGGACTCCCACTGATCCCGGCAAAGAATCCCTGGCTTCACAAAAAGTCTCAAAGACAGCTGTCCATGCTTTGGCCAGGCCCGCATCATACGTCTCCATCCCGTTGGTGTCCACTGCGATCACCTTCATCCCGGTCTTCCTGGTGATCATCCTGGCAAGAGCCCGGTAATCCGTGCCGATCACGGAGGGCACCGGGGTGCCGATCAATGCAACAAAGCTGCAGTCCAGGCGTCTGCAGGCCTTCTCAACCTTCTCTACCAGCCGTTCATCCCGGCCCAGAATGGCATCCATATCCCTGAGTCCGGCACTGAAGATGGCACTCCTGCTGTCAAACCATCTTGGTTCATCAAATCCGCAGATATTGCCCGCGCATCCCCCTGCGTCCAGGATGATCACCATAGCGCCAAGCTCGCAGAAAACTGCTGCGGCACCCGACTGGTCCGGGGCAAAGGGGGCAATATACTTTCTTAGTCCTTTCATCCTATGTCTCCCTTCCCTGCATGAGCCTGTGTCAGCAGCCGGTCACATTCAGAGAAAAACCTGACCACGCCCTGGTAGCCGAAAGGCTGCCGGTCCTCGCTCCACATGAGGTGGATCCCATCCGGATGATAGTATGCGGCATCCTTTCCCACTGTAATGTGGGCTTTAGCCTGCGCGCAGTCATAGTAGAGCATCGTGGGTTCCAGGTTAGAATAGATCCTTGTATCCGGACTGATCTCTGCAATCTTCCTGATATAGACAAAGTCCCCGGGAAGGGGATCAGCAAAGATTTCCGCAACAGCAAAACCATACCCGGTCAGGGCTGAGGCCAGCTCAAAGGCATTGGCATTGCAGCCCTCACCGATAGAAAAAACGGTATCGGGATATTTCTCTTTAAAGGAGGCGATGGCCCCGGCTGCCTGCTGATAATAGCAGTCATCAGAAAGCTCTGTTCCCAGTGCGGCAGCAAAGAGGGTATACTGTTTCTTTATCTTATCAATCTGGTACAATCTGGTCAGTTCAACAGATGGGATCCCCAGCCTCTTCCTGATGTCCTCGGCGGCATAGCGGGCCTCCGGGTTCAATACCAGATTGAAATTCGCTTCTGACATGGCCATATATTCTTCATAGTCCTTGCAGCGGGATATCTCCCTGATCGTCCTGAGACCCGCCTGACGGAGAAGGTCATAAAGTTCACAGTCATCCATCAGGGGGGCAAAGAATCCCAGGATGTTGACGCTGGTCCTTCTCCTCCTTCTTTTTTCCAGAAGTGAATAG
>CADBNQ010000204.1 GCA_902796045.1 uncultured Lachnospiraceae bacterium
ACCATTGAAGACCTTCCGGCGCAGCCGGACAAGCGGCGATTTCCAGGGCTTTGATCTCAGAGGAAGCGTTCTCTACACCATCGAGGGAAGCGCCAGTGCCGCAGAGTGCAGGGAGCTCCACAAAAAATGGTATCCCGTTATCATCCGATCCTATGATTATAAAAGCAAAAAGTCCTATGCCCGTGTGGTAAAGGGGGCAGCCGGACTCTCCCACCGAGAACCGGAAGGGATTCAGGCAGCCGGCAATGGCAGGATCTATCTGGGACTGGCATCCCATTACAAAGACAAATACACCTGTATGAACATCTATATGCTGAAATAAACTGAAAAAATCAGAGGCAGGATCATACGAATCCTGCCTCTGGTTTTTTTGCGTCTGTTTACTCACTCTCCCGTCCCAGCCTGAAAGCTTCGAGATTCAGATCCAGGAACTTTGACGGCACACAGTCACGAATGGCCTGCTGCCATTTCTCCACAGGGAAGTCAAAATATCTGGACAGTCTGCCCAGCAGTACGATATTAACAGCCTTTGAAGATCCGGCCTCCTCAGCCAGCGCAAGGCAGTCCATGGCATCCACCTGGATACCCAGCGTCTTCATCTTGCCGATGAGATCCTCAGGATAGGTGGCTGCACCGATGATGACAGGCATGGGATCGATCTCCTGGGTGTTGACCACGATCCTTCCGCCCTCTTTCAGATATTCTATGTAGCGGGCTGCTTCCAGCTTCTCGAAGGAAACGATAAAATCGGCCTGCCCTTTATCTATAATCGGGGAATATACCTTCTCTCCAAAACGGACATAGGTGACCACGCTTCCTCCTCTCTGACTCATGCCGTGAACCTCGGAAACCTTCACGTCATAGCCTTCGGTCAGCAGCAGATGTCCCAGAAGCTTGCTGGCCAGCAGGGAACCCTGGCCTCCCACACCAACGATCATGATATTCTTCGTCATATTACTCCACCTCCTGTGACTGTAATGCGTCAAAACGGCATAACTGCTGACAGACACCGCATCCCACACACAAGGTCTGGTCTACTGCTGCCTTCCCATCTTTCATGGCTATGGCAGGACAGCCCAGACGCATGCATGATTTGCAGCCTACACACTTATCTGAAGCCACCTTAAGGGGCGGGTTATGCTTTACATACTTAAGGAGGGCGCATGGCCGTCTGCTGATGATCACAGATGCCTCGTCTGCTGCCAGTTCTTCCTTAAGGACCTTGTCGCACTGGGCCAGATCATAGGGATCTACAACAGCAACCCGGTTAAATCCCATGGACCGGCAAAGGCTTTCCAGATCAATCTTGCCAGCCGGATCACCCTTGATATTGTAACCGGTGGTAGGGTTCTGCTGGTGCCCTGTCATGCCTGTGATGGAGTTATCCAGGATGATCACGGTGGACTTGCTCTGGTTATAGGCGATATTGGCAAGCCCGGTCATGCCGGAATGCATAAAAGTGGAGTCACCGATCACAGCCACTGTTTTTGACTCACTCTCTTCACCGAGTGCTTTGTTAAAGCCGTGGACTGCACTGACAGAGGCGCCCATACATAAGGTCATCTCTATGGCAGAAAGAGGAGCTACCGCTCCCAGGGTATAGCATCCGATGTCACCAAGGACTGTACATTTATTACGGTTCAGAGTGTAGAAAAGACCTCTGTGGGGACATCCGGCACACATGACAGGCGGTCTGCCCGGAAGAGCCTCTCCCAGCTTTTTATAGGGAGCAGAGTCAAGGCCAAGCTTCTCGGCGATCAGATTCTGTGAAAACTCTCCCTCGACCGGAAGCACATCTTTTCCTGTGACCTCAAGGCCCAGCTGTCTGCAATGGTTTTCGATAATGGGGTCCAGTTCCTCGATGACCACCAGTTTATCTACCCTTGCTGCAAAATCAAGAATCAGTTTTCTGGGAAGCGGATTGACCATGCCGAGCTTTAAGATGCTGGCCTGATCTCCGAATACTTCTCTGGCATACTGGTAGCTGGTGGAGGAAGTGATGATGCCGATAGAGCTGTCTCCCATCTCCACACGGTTAAAGCTGCAATCCTCCGCAAGGGCGGCAAGGCGGCGGGTCCTCTCTTCCACCACAGGATGACGGCGAATGGCATTGCCGGGCATCATGACATATTTGGCAATATCTTTCACATAAGGCTTTGGCTCAGGCATCACACGCTCGCCCGTTTCTACGATGCTCTGGGAGTGAGCGACACGGGTACACATCTTGATGATAACCGGAGTATCGTATTCTTCTGACAGTTCATAGGCCTTCCTGGCAAATTCGAGGGCCTCTTCTGAATCTGACGGGTCAAGCATGGGAACCTTGGCAGCGATGGCATGATGGCGGGAATCCTGTTCATTCTGAGAGGAATGCATCCCGGCGTCATCAGCCACACAGATCACCATACCTGCATTAACACCGGTGTAGGAGCAGGTATATAAGGGGTCTGCAGCTACATTCAGTCCTACATGCTTCATGCCGCAGAAACTCCGCCTGCCGGCCAGAGACGCACCGAAAGCCACCTCCATCGCCACCTTTTCATTAGGAGCCCACTCGCAGTAGATCTCATCATACTTAGCCGCTTCCTCCGTCACCTCGGTGCTCGGCGTTCCCGGATAACTGGATACCAGAGAGCATCCGGCTTCATACAAACCTCTGGCAAACGCTTTGTTGCCCAACATCAGCTGTTTCATACAACCATCCTTTCTCATTCTCATTCTTCTATTTTATCAGCTGCAGCCGATTCTTCTCTGGCTGCAAGCCGGTCAAAAATCTTCGACAGGCAGCCTGTCCCATAGTTCAGCATCCGGTTGACCCGGCTGATGGTGGCAGAACTGGCACTGGTCTTCTGCATGATCTCCGTATATACATTATCTTCATAGAGCATCTTTGCCACCTCGTAGCGCTGCTCCATAGACCGGAGCTCCGTTATAGCGCAGATATCCTCGAAGAAATCGCAGCACTCTTCCAGACTCTCCAGCTCCAGAATTGCCTTATACATCCCGATCTTTCGTTCTTTTGGAACATTTTTAGCCATGGCAGCCTCCTTTTCCCATCCTCAGGCATCTTATAGATACCCGGCCTTACTTATGGAATCCCATCCTGTTTACTATAACACTTTTTCGAGTTAAAGTAAATATGTACTATCTCCTTGTCTAAATGACACGGATAGGCTATAATATCGGAAAACTCTAAAAAAGCGGCGGCGGATCAGTCTGCCGGCCTGCTGACGACGGAGGTTGCCCGGGTTATGGATTACAGACATTACAACGACTTCGCCGACAAGATCAGACAGCATAAAACTCTTCTTAAATGCATTCACTTTTTAAATATTCTCATAACTGCGGCAGGCTTTATTATGTACCCTGCCCTCCTGGTCTTTTACCTGCGGCAGATAATGACTGGCAGACTCCTTGTCACCATCCTTGTGCCGGGGACAGCCTTCGCGGCTGTCAGCGTCTTCCGGAAAGTCCGGAATGCCCCCCGTCCCTATGAGCTGTATCCCATCAGACCGCTGATCAGCAAGGACAAGAAAGGGGAATCATTTCCCAGCAGACACACCTTCTCGATCATGCTGATCGCCGGTCTGTGGTTTTACCAGTACCCTCCTGTGGGGATCATCCTATTTCTCTGCGGTGCGGTGCTTGGTTTGATCCGGGTTCTGGGAGGTGTTCATTTTCTGAAGGATGTCATCTGGGGGACTATCCTGGGAACCGGCACGGCAGCCGTCACTGCCCTGATGCTCTTCTTGTTATTTCCTATGACATAAAAAAGGTGCTGCACGTGCAGCACCCTTTTTTATGTCAGTGATTCAGATTATTCTTCCTCGTCTCTGGCGGGAATATCGAGAGCCTTGATACTCAGGCTGATCTTGCGGTCATCCTTCTTGAAATCTACAACCTTGGCTGTGATGATCTGTCCGACATTCAGGACATCTGAAGGCTTCTCAACATGCTCTCTGGCAATCTGGGAAACATGGAGGAGAGCATCAACACCGGGCTCCAGCTCAATGAAGGCACCAAAGTCTGTCATACGGGCAACTCTACCTTCAACGATGTTGCCGACTGCGTACTTCTCATCTGCTGTAAGCCATGGGTTGGTCTCAGGGAACTTTAAGGACAGTGCAATCTTCTCGCCCTGGATATCCTTGATCAGAACACTTAAGTTCTCTCCAACATTGAAAACCTTCTTGGGGTTCTCCACGCGTCCCCAGCTCATCTCTGATATATGAAGAAGGCCATCTGCTCCGCCCAGGTCTACGAATGCACCGAAGTCTGTCACGTTCTTCACTGTACCGTCAACAGTCATGCCCGGCTCGATCCTTGCGAAGAGCTCTTCCTGTTTTTTCTTCTTCTCTGCAACAAGAAGCTGCTTGCGGTCACCGATGATCCTTCTGCGGCGAGGGTTGCACTCTGTGATCACAAACTCGATCTCCTGACCGTCATACTTCTTCAGGTTCTTCTCATAGGTGTCAGAGACAAGGCTTGCAGGGATAAAGACCCTGGTATCCTCAACAACAACACTGAGGCCGCCGTCAAGAACCTTGGCTACTGTAGCTTTCAGGACTTCCTTGTTCTCGAATGCTTCCTGAAGTCTCTGGTTTACCTTCTCTGCCTTTAATCTTCTGTAGCTTAAAAGAAGCTGTCCTTCACCGTCGTTGACCTTGAGGACCTTGGCTTCCATCTCGTCTCCTACCTTGGCTACTGTGGTAAGATCAAGATTCTGGTCGTTGGAGTACTCCTGTCTGGTGATAATGCCATCTGTCTTATATCCGATATTCAGGATAATCTCATCCTCTTTAACATCAATAATAGTACCTTTGACAATCTCTCCATTCCTGATTGTCTTAAAACTTTCTTCCAGCATCTGGTCAAAACTCATTTCTGCCATGCTTTCATGAACCTCCTTGATTATATTGTTTGGGGTTGATGCCCCGGCAGTAATACCGAGCCGTTTTATTGCCCGGAAATCTTCCATATTCAAATCTGAGACAGTTTGTATATAAAAAGTATTACTGCATTCTTTCTTACTTATCTCGAAAAGCTTCTGCGTGTTCGAGCTGTGTCTGCCGCCAATCACAATCATGGCATCTGAGTGTCTGGCCAGTTGTCTGGTTTCCGTCTGCCGCTCCTCAGTGGCATTACATATCGTATTAAAGACTTTTATA
>CADBNQ010000205.1 GCA_902796045.1 uncultured Lachnospiraceae bacterium
CATTCTGCTCTGCCTGTTCTGTCAGATCTTTTGCTCTGTACTTGATGGTCGGATTAGAGACAAATTCATTCAGAAGATCTGCGGCCGCCTTCCCGACGGAGCTCATGTTCTCGGTGGAATCTGCAAGAAGCTTGACATTCTGAGGCTCGTCATACTGCTGGATGATGTTCCATATGGGATAGGGCACGATCACCGTACCACTGCTTCCATCTGGATCATAGGCATAGTTATAATAATCCTCCGGAGTCTCAATCACGGGCTGGAACTCTTTGGATTCCTCTATGGTCCCGATGATGATAAATGGTTCTCCCTTAATATCCAGGGTCTTTCCTATGGGGTTTTCCTCTCTGAAAAGTGTACTTGATACTGTCTCGTCAATCAGAGCAACCGTTCTGTATTTCTCAAAATCAGAGTCGCTGAAAGGTCTGCCTGAAGACATGATATAGCCGCAGGCTTCCAGATAATCCTGATCACAGCCTACCAGCTTGCCGCCCTGCAGCATGACAGAATTATAGTAGATATACTCAACGGCTGTCCGCTGCATGTAGAGGCTGACACACTTCACATGGTCAAGAAGCTTCAGCTGCTCCTTCAGCTCATTGCTGATCACATTGACCCCTTTGGGAGGTCCGCTGTAATCCATCTCGTAATCATAGTCACCACTCTCGGTCAGACGCACCTCCACGGTGTTGGTACCTGAACCGATCAGGTTTTTCCTGATCTGCTCATTGGTACCCTTGATGGTGGAGACAATGGCGATGATGGCTGCAATACCAATGATAATACCTAACATGGTCAGCAGGGATCTGAACTTGTGTCCCCAGATACTCTGAAAGGATATTCTCAAATTTTCAAACATAATTCCTGTCCTTCCTCTTTGCAGCTTAAGGCAGTCTCTCCTTTTTGTCTACCATACAATATCATCCATATCCTCAGATACTTCTGTCTTTGCACCTTCTTCAACATTCTTTCCATAGGGGAAACAGATCTTGTCATCGAGGGAAAGGCCTTCCGTAATCTCGATATACTGTCCTGAGACTGTACGTCCGGTCTTGACATAAGCTTTCTTCAGCCGCTCATTCTCATCTGTTTTGTAGACATAGCTCTGTTTTCCTTCTGTCCTGACATAGGCCAGGGGCAGATAGATGGTATCCCCGGAGGATGTTCCCATGGACTGAGAGTCATACCTGATGGAGACAGTCTCCCCCAGTCTTAAATCTCCCGGATCCTCTATATACCCTAATAAGGGATAGTAGGAGCTGTTGGGGTTGCCGGCCACTTCTCCGTTATCGGCATCTGAGGGATACTCGGCAATCTGTTTTACAACAGCTTCATATACTTCATTTGTCTCATAGGAAGTACAGCTCATCTTACCGCCGACTTCCACGCTGTCAAGATTCAGTTCGCTGACTGAAGTCTTAACATACAGACCCGGATCAGAGCTGATCACAATCACAGGACCGTCTGTAGGTGCTTCATCCACCGTGTAAGCCAGGGTCACTTCACCGTTGATCTTGGCTCTGACGATGGCATTCTCCACTTCTTTCTTAGCCTCATTATAGTTGATCTTGGCCTCATTGAGGTCCTGCTTTGCCTCAGCCAGTGCCTGTTCTTTTTCATCGATGGCATCCTTGAGTTCTTCAGCAGTCATGGTGCTTGGGTCAATATCATCTGAATCACCGCCGGTGCCGCCGCCTCCTGTTGAGGACCCGCCTGAACTGCTGGAAGAGGACTGGTTCACCCTGACCACATAGCTGCCTTTGATCTTACCCTTTCTGGCAGTGATCTTCAGGGCTCCTGCCTTCTCCTTCTTTCCTACGGTAAGCACACCATTGGAAGAGATCTTAGTTCCTTTTGATTTCCTGTTTGATACAGTCCATGTTGTGCCTACTGCACTGGTATTGGTCCCGGTCACCTTCGCCTTAAACTTGTATTTCTGACCGGTGTTGACAACAGTAAGACCGCTCTTTGCCGGCGTGACCGTGATGGATTTCACACTGACAAGGATCTTGTTTAAATCTCTGATCGTGTAAGTCTTCTTACTGGAGATCTTCTTAGAGAACCTGGTATCCGGTGTGATAGTGATGCTGTTTGCCGGATTGCCTGAATTCGTATAGTAGGCATCTTCTGATGTATAATCCCGAATCGTGGCATATTTTTTCTTTTTGATCAGGTCTTTGATCACGGAACCGTTGATGGGGGCGTCCTTCTTCAGGTCATAATAATACCTGGACCTGGAAGTCCCCTGGCCTGACTGAGCCTGATTGTAATTGGTCAGCCTGGTCAGAAGATGGTTGGTGGTCGGCTGCTTGGTCTTGACTATTGTCTCAAGCTCAGGTACTGTATAATTCTTTCCTTCAGTCACAGCCGTAGTCAGCTGGGCATCAGGCGCGATGGTAAAGACTTTGGAGGCCGTCAGAGCGTCAGCGGAATCATAGACTCTCAGAGTGATATATTTGCCTGCGTAGGTCTCAAATAAAGTTTTGATCACTGATCCTGTGATCGTAGGCTCTGTAGCTCCGTCCTTCCTGAGCAGGTAGACAATGGCATTGGCAGCCGTAGAACCGTCCCCTGATCCGGATGCCTTCTGGGTGTCTGCATTGTCAATATGCTTGTAGCGGGGACCGGGGTCCAGCTTGGCAAGCTCAGCCAGAGCATTATCCCTTATCTTGTTAATATCAGCAGTGGTGCTTGCTGTTTTGATGCCGTTGATCGCGTCTTCTACAATCTTGTTGGCCTTAGCAGTCTCTTCGTCACTGTATACCTTGCCAGAGACAGCGTTATTGACGGCATTGATGGCATCCTGCCTGGCTTTGGGCAGGCCGCCGATTTCCTGGATCCTGTTGACAGCAGTCGTCTTTTTCTGATCGATCTCCTCGGCTGTAGTGCTCTTATAGATCTCCCCTTCTGATGCCTTGCCGGGCTCTCCACAGTATTGTTTCTTAAGATTGCCTGCCTCGGTCTTATCACTGTCCAGATAGCCTCCCGGATTGGCAGGATCTTCAAATGGATATTTATTATACTCGGCATTGATGGCGTTGATGGCGGCATCCTTCTGCTCTTTGAGCGGATCCGGAGGAGGATCTTCCTTGGTTGTCGCCTTGGCCCCTGAGTCCCCTGCCGGGGGAGCCGGGTCCTGTGAAGCCTTGCTTCCTTCTCCGCCTGTGCCGTCCATGCCGGCCTGGGATGTCTGATCCTGAAGCGTATTTCCCACATCGGAAGCTGCTGTGCCGGACGGATTGTCCTGACCGGCTTCAGCCACCATAGTGCCTTTTGAGATATCGGAAAGGACGCTCTGGAAAGCCACCTCCCTGATGGCGAAAGACGAAAGGGCGTCCTCTGTCTCCTCGGTGCTTGTATTCTTCACCTTCTGCCCGGGCTTGGCATTCCTGAGCTTCTGGAGTTCCTTCTCCATCTTCTCGATCTGCATGTTCGCTGACTGGATCTGCAGCTTCTGAAGCTTTACGTCCAGTTCCTGTTCTTCAACGTTATACTTAAGGAGCTTATCTCCTTTCTTTACTTTATCGCCCTTCTTGACATAGATTTTACTGATCTGTCTCGAACTGTCGGCCATAACCTGCTGTACATAGTCTGAAACAATGACTCCTGTAAGCTCGCTGCCCATGTCCGTATAATCAGAGCTGTTCAGTGTATCTACCGGATAAACCTTGACTATATTCTTAGAGCTGTTCCTTCGAAGGGCCCATATTCCAGCCCCGATCAGGGCTGCGACCACTACGCCGATCAGGGATCCGATCAGCACTTTTTTATTACTCATAATCAAAGCCCCTCCTTCAGCTCTCCATCAAGAATACGTACCACCCGCTTAGCGTAGCTGGCAATATTGGCATCATGGGTGATCATGATGACGGTTACCCCTTCTTCATTCAGCTGCTGAAAGAGTTCCATAACCTGCTGGCCTGATTTACTGTCCAGGGCTCCGGTGGGCTCATCTGCGAGAATGATCTTGGGATTGTTCACAAGAGCTCTGGCGATGGCCACCCTCTGCTGCTGTCCTCCGGACAGCTGTGAGGGCCGGAAGTTGACCCTGTCCTCCAGTCCGACCTTCTTCAGAACCTGAAAGGCAATCTCCTTCCTTTTCCGTACCGGGATGCCGGCATAGCTTAAGGGAAGGGATACATTATCAAGGGCAGTCTGCCTGGCCAGAAGATTGAAGGTCTGGAATACAAAGCCCAGGGTAGAGAGCCTCAGATCTGACAGCTTGTTCTCGTTATAGGAGATAATAGATTCACCCTCAAGAAGGTATTCCCCCTTAGTAGGACGGTCAAGACAGCCGATGATGTTCATCAGTGTAGTCTTGCCGGACCCGGAAGGTCCCATGATCGCTACGTATTCACCCGCATCTACTGACAGATTCACATCTTTCAGGGCAGGAACCACCAGAGTCTCCTGGATATAATCTTTATAAATGTGCTGCAACTCTAAAAGCATATAAACACTCCCTGTACCCTGCCCGGCAGGTTTTAGTCAATAGTTACCAGGCTGTCGTCATTTTTTTCCTTGCTGTCGTTTCCCGAGCCGGACTGTTCATCCAGCACATCCGGGCCAAAACCGCTTCCGTCATCTACCAGCTCTCCGCCGGACCCGGAACTGTTCTGTCCGCCGGAATCCTCAACGAACAGATCACTGTCGTCCATAGAGTCATCCATATCAGGCTCCGGCCCGTCAAGATAGAGCTGGTCATCGTTCGCTTCTTCATCGTAATACTCACTGCTGTCGGCCTCAGATCCGGCTTTGGTCACCTTCATATTCTCATGGAGGTTGGGAGAATCGCTGGCAATGTAATCAGTAATAGAAAGGCCGTCAAGGATCTCATAGTCATCCAGCTCTTCATTGTGGCTGCCGACCTTGACCCTGCGCAGGGTCAGCCGGTCTCTCTTGTTGGCTGCCCATACATAGTATTTATCCCCTTCTTTGTGAAGGTAGGCTGCATTAAGCCACATACCTTCTCTTTCTGCATCCTGGCCATTATCAGGTTCGATGAGGACGTGCTGTCCGAGCATCAGGTTCTCTGCGCTCTCCAGGGATACATAGAAGTTGTACTTTGTGGCACTGGTGATTCCACTGTCTGAGGTATCATAGTCTGTGTCAGCATTGTTCTGGCCGGAATCCGCATTGGAATCTGTCTTGATCTTACTGATGGCTCCTGACCAGGTCTGCTTGTCGTCCACCCTTGACCGCACGATGACCGGATCGCCTTCATGGAGCATCCAGACATTGGTCTCGCTGATCGTACCCTTGATCCGGTAATCACCCAGAGCCAGGATCGTCATGTAGGTGGAATCTCCTGAATTATCATCATAAGAAGAAGAGGACGAATCATCTCCGCTGTCTGACCCTGAAGGATTGGCAAGGCTCTTATTGATGCTCTTGACCAGTCCGTCCATCTTGCTCTTTACTGTGGCTTCTTTTATATTCTTCTGGAGGTTCTTGATCTCCTCCTTGCTGGCCTTGATGGTGAACTCATCCTTCTTGATGGTTGTCTGCGCTGTCAGGATCTGGGTCTGCAGTTCGATCTTCTCACTGGCATTCGCCGATTTGAGATCCTTTTCATAGCCGGCAATATCTTTTCTCAGCTGAGTCATCTCATTGGTAAGAGTCTCGACCTCCAGCTCTTTCTTCTCCTTGTTGAGCTTAATCTCTTCGGTATTATAAGAGAAGAGCTTGTCGCCTTTCTTGACCTCATCTCCCACATTCACATAGCACTCTTTGACTGAGAGATCAGGCACAAGTGAGATCTTCCAGGAATCCTGGGCTTCTACCTCACCGGAATAGCGGTTTGACATGCCGTT
This sequence comes from uncultured Lachnospiraceae bacterium, assembly GCA_902796045.1. Taxonomy (GTDB): domain Bacteria; phylum Bacillota; class Clostridia; order Lachnospirales; family Lachnospiraceae; genus Anaerobutyricum. The sequence continues at coordinate 5,814 of CADBNQ010000205.1, forward strand.
GGCACTGCCGAGACCTGTCAGCTCTCCGACTGACTCTACGTAGACCTTGGTGTCACTGTCTCCACCCAGATTGCGAATGATAAAGAAAATACATAATCCGAGAACCAGAGCAGCTGCCCCTGCGATGATCGCGATCTTTTTCCTGGTCAGCTTCTTCTTCGGCTGATCAGTCCCGTCTTCCGAACCGCTCCCGGGCTCATCCTTCTTTTTAATAAAGGGCAGGTTCAGCTTTGGTGCGGCGTTCTTATTCTTCTTACGCTTGCGCTTTCTCTTCTTCTTTTTCTTTTTAGCCTTATCCTTGGGCTTATCTTTGTTTTGATCTGCGGAGTCAGATTTACTGCCGTCCTTCTTTTTGAATCTTCCCAGAAGACCTTTCCCCTTCTTAGAAGTCCCATCTCCCAGCGGCTCCAGAACATCGTCCACTGCAGCATCCGGGTCTCCTGATTCCTCCAGGAAATCTGTCTCTGAAAGAGCCATCTCTTCTTCAGCAAGAAGCGGATCTGCCTCATCGTCCGGCAGCCAGGAACTGGTTTCATCCAGATCATCATCGAGACTGAGATAGACAGGCTCGTCATCAAGCCCGAGATCATCGGACTCATCATCCAGCCCAAGATCAACAGGCTCGTCATCAAGCACAATACCGGCCGGATCGTTCTCAGCCTGATCCAGATCAGGGGTATCCAGGTCGGCGGGCTCAATATCAGCCGGATCCAGATCGTCGTCTATCAGCTTATCATCAACTGTATCCTGAAGAGAAGCCAGCTCGATCTCTTCATCAGGAAGCTGTTCGCCTAACAGCTCTTCATCAAGAAGATCATCTTCATTCTCAATCATATCAACTTCATCAAGATACAGATTGAATTTCTTTTTCTTTTTCCAAAACATCTAGGTCCTCCTTGATCTAACACTGAAATACACACAGCATTATCCGTTTACAATCATAGCATATAAGAGGAAAAAAAACAGCTATTTTGCCAAAGAATTAAAAAAAATTTCACATTTATGTATTATTTGACATAATAACAACATTTTTATTTCCCAGATATTGATGGAATAGGAAGTTATTTCTATCGGTTTACTGCCCTATTTCAATTTTCTTTCGATTTTAAACTATTCTTACATTCCTCATGATAAGATTTCAATTCCCCGTCAAAGACCACCTGAGCCGGCCCGGTCATATAGACTGTCCCTTCTTTCTGATCCCATTCGATCATAAGGTCTCCTCCCAGGAGGTGAACGGTGGCATTGTCCTCCGTCAGACCATTGAGTACACAGGCCACAAGAGTGGCGCAGGTTCCTGTCCCGCAGGCCAGAGTCTCCCCTGAACCTCTTTCCCAGACTCTCATATTCACATTATTCCTGTCAATGACCTCCACAAACTCCGTATTGACTCTATTCGGAAATAAGGGATGGTGCTCAAACAAAGGTCCGATCTTCTCTATATCCAGGTTCTTCACATCTTTTGTAAATACCACAGCATGGGGATTCCCCATGGATACACAGGTCATCCGGTACTCCTTATCTCCGATCTGTATGGGACTGTCTATCACAGGGCTTGTGTCGGAGAGGACCGGGATCTGACCGGCTTCAAGAACCGGTGCTCCCATGTTCACCCGGACCCGGGCCACCTTCCCGTCTTCCACTGTCAGATTCAGAGTCCTGATTCCCGCCAGGGTGTCCACAGTGATGTCAGTCCTGTCTGTCAGTCCGTAATCATAGACATATTTCCCTACACAGCGAATTCCGTTTCCGCACATCTCACCTCTTGATCCGTCCGCATTGTACATATCCATCTGGAAATCAGCTGTTTCCGAAGGTCTTATCAGGATCAGGCCGTCTGATCCGACTCCGAAATGCCGGTCACTGACAAACCTGGCCAGTCCTTCCGGGTCCTTTACCTCTTCTTTAAAACAATTGACGTAAACATAATCGTTTCCTGCTCCATGCATTTTCGTAAACTTCATACGATGGTCTCCTTTTCATAAAAGTAGTAAAAAAAATGAATATGTGCTACACTATATCCGAAAAATGGATAAAAGGGATAAAAATGATGATGAGAAACAAGATGAATTATCAAAAACAGCTGGATAAGATCACAGACGGCATCGATCCGGCCAGTCCGCGGGAGGAAAAGCCGCTGCTTTTGCTGCACGCCTGCTGTGCTCCCTGCAGCAGCTATGTCCTGGAATACCTTCTGCCCTTTTTCCGGATCAGGGTTTTCTATTATAATCCCAATATCACACCGGAAACAGAATATATAAAACGCGTCAGGGAACTGAAAAGATTTATCAGCGATGCCGGCTATGAGGAGCTGGTGGAATTCACAGAAGGCCCTTATGATCCTGCCCTTTTCTTCAGTGCTGCAGCCGGCCTTGAAGACCAGCCGGAAGGCGGCGAAAGATGCAGAGTCTGCTACCGGCTGAGGATGGAAGAAGCCGCCCGCATGGCAGCCGTAGTGAAGGCCGACTATTTTACAACGACCCTCTCAATCAGTCCTCATAAAAATGCACAGTGGATTAATGAGATTGGCCAGGAACTGGC
>CADBNQ010000206.1 GCA_902796045.1 uncultured Lachnospiraceae bacterium
CAAAAAAAGACCAGCCATGCGGCTGGTCAAAGAAGAGAGAAAAGTATGAAAAAATCTATCAAAAGCTATCAGTTATTCTTTTGATGCTTTTATTATACTCGTCATATGTGAACGTTTTGTGTGTGAATAATAACGATAATCTGACGATTCCGGAAAGAAGTTCTGACTTTGCAGCTGCTTTCCGGAATCGTTTGTTGGTGCAGTATGGATAGAAGGAGAATCAACATGAATAAAAGAAGTCGTAGAATGATGGCAGGAAGAGCCTGCATAAAAAGCCTTTTTCTGATCTGTTTACTGATTTTAATGTGCGTCCTGTCCGCATGCGGTACTGCTCAGAAGGCAAAGAATAAAACACCGGATGCAGCATATTCTTATAAGGAGGTTCCTCTGGAACGAAATGGGATCTCACTACACCTTGATCTTATGGCAGAAGAAGGAGCCAGTCCGGATAAAAACATCCTCCTGATTCACGGGGTGACCTATTCTTCCCATGAATTTGATATCAATTATGAGGATTACAGTCTGGTGAGAAGACTTGCCCGTGAAGGATATGCTGTATGGCGTCTGGACATAGCAGGCTATGGCCGGTCTGAACCAGTGGAAGATGGATTTCTTCCGGATTCTGATTATGCCGGCGAGGATATCAACGCAGCAGTTGAAAAGATTGTAAGTGAAACGGGGCAGGATAAGATCGACATATTAGGCTGGAGCTGGGGAACGATGACGGTAAGCCGTTTTGCCGCTTCTCATCACGAACATATAGGCAAGATCGTATTGTACGCGCCGATATTGAGCGGTATCGGCGAGAGTGAAGTAACAGAAAGCTTTCACCACAATGCCTGGGAAGACGCTGCCTATGATTTTCAGAAGAAAGGGGATGGAGAGTTTGATCTTGATATCGTTGATCCGGTCATCATAGAAATGTTCTGTTCAAGCTGCTGGCACTACGATGGAGACCAGAGTCCCAATGGGGGACGGCGTGATATCTGCGTATCACAATCTGAAAAACTGATCGATCTGACAAAACTTACAGCGCCGACGCTCATCATCTGCGGGGATAAGGATCCCTACCTTAATTATGACCTGGTGGACACTTCTTTATCTTTCCTGCCGGAAGGTTCAGAACTTGAGATGATAGAAGGCGGTTCTCATGTCGTATATATCGAGAAACCCTATTACCAGGATTTTCAGGACAGGTTAATACGCTTTTTACATAAATAATCGTTACATGCATTAGAAAAGAGGGATTGGAAAATGAATCACATATTCGCAGCTGCGCTGCTGCTTTATCTTATCGTATTTATCGTAATCGGTGTCCTGGACATCAGGAACATCAAGTCTTTCACAGATTATTCTGTGGCAGGGAAAAAGCAGAATTCCCGGTCAGTCCTCATGACACTGCTTGCCACAATGATTGGCGCGTCCACAACGATCGGTATTACAGACACTGTTTACGACATAGGATTCCCCGGAATCTGGTGGCTGGTTTTTGGTGCAATCGGGCTTATCCTGCAATCTTTATTCCTTTCAAAGAAAGTCAGGGATATCGGGGCTGATACAGTGCCTGACCTGGCGGGTCAGATTGGAGCCCGCCCGGCAGAGATCATCATATCTCTCATCATCGTTATCTCCTGGATCGGCGTTATCGCTGGCCAGCTGGTGGCCCTGAACTCTCTCATAACCTTCGCCTTCGGCCGAAGCAGCACTGTCCTGTTCGTAATTACTTCGATCATCGTCATCGCTTATACAGCCATCGGCGGACAGATATCTGTCGTTAAAACAGATAAGGTCCAGCTGTTTATTATCCTGATCGGTGTAACCATCTGCATGGCCTGTCTTTACTTGACAAGGGGAGATAACAATGCAGCTATTATGCACAACATCGAGCTTCTGAATGATCATTATAAGGTATCAAATCTATTTACGCAGTTTTTTGTGATCGGCGGTGTGTTTTTCTTGGGACCTGATATCCTGTCCAGAAACTTTATGGCAAAAGACAGCGAAACAGCCAGGAACGCAGCTTTTTCAGCAGGCCTTGTGCTCTTCCTCTTCTCTGTAGTCATCACATTGATCGGAATGTGGATCAAATACAATATCACTCCTGAAGAAATGGGTGACATGGGAGCACTTATGGCTGCCATTTCCATTATGCCTGCCTGGGCGGCCATCCTGCTCATATTCGGATTGCTGTCTGCCATTCTTTCTTCAACAGATACCTGTATCATCAACGCTTCCACAATCTTTGTTAAGGACATCCTTAAGAAGGAGAGTGTTAAAGGTGTCAGGATAGCTGTTATCGTGATTGGTTTTACTGCGCTGATGCTGGCAGCTTTCGGACAGGGAGATATCATGAGCCTTCTTACCGGGGCATACAGCATTTACACGCCCGGAGTTATCTTCCCCCTCACGGTTGCAATATTTGCCTATAAAAAACGTGAGATTAATCCTGGCATCTGGATTGCTGCAGTTGCAGCAGGCGGTCTCTTCGGGATTCTTGCCACCTATTTTGGCGCGGTCCTTGCCCGACTCGGGGTTCCGGCTGCGATGATGGAGTATCTTACATTATTTGGCATGGGCATATCCTTCGTGCTGTCCCTTCTGTCAGTTGAGTGGAAGACGGCTGAGTAATGCCTGATGCCGGAGCTCTTCTGTCAAGGCCTGATCGTAATAGAGGCGGATCCCTTTCGGAATCAAAGACAGGTCGAAGCGGTCACCATATAAGGGCTCTCCGTCAATATTGGCTGTAAAGGGAGAAGGACTTGATATGGTGACTTCATCTGTCTGCATTTTTTTCAGTGCCGGGTGTGTTAAATGCCCGGCATGTTTCATTGACAGGATGATCTTAGCCATAGCCGGTCTGCCAAGCTGGTCAACGGCGTAGACTTCCATCCTGCCGTCATCCATCCTGCTGGACGGGGATACCCTGTATCCTCCGCCATAATACTGGTTGTTTGCCACGACAACTGTTGTAAACTCCCCTTCTAAAACCTTCCCCCTGCATTCGATCTTTAAATGCCGGCCTTTCTTGTGCGTCATGAAGTGGTAGAGCACTCCTGCATGGAAGCGCAG
>CADBNQ010000207.1 GCA_902796045.1 uncultured Lachnospiraceae bacterium
ATCATGGCATCTGAGTGTCTGGCCAGTTGTCTGGTTTCCGTCTGCCGCTCCTCAGTGGCATTACATATCGTATTAAAGACTTTTATATCATAAACCTTTTCCGAGATAATTTCAACTAATTCCTGAAACTTCTTGTAATTAAATGTGGTCTGGGAAACGATTGAGATTCCCATCTCCGCGGCGGGCTCAAACTTCTCTGCCTGGCTGTGATTCTCGATCACAACAGGCCGGGTCTGACACCAGCCCATGATACCTTCCACTTCAGGATGATGATGATTGCCAATGATAACAACTGTACGTCCGTCGTTGCTTTCCTGCCAGGCAATCCGGTGGATTTTCTTCACAAAAGGACAGGTTGCGTCGACCAGTGACAAACCAGTCTGCGTTATCAGATCACTGATTCTCTTCGGAACACCGTGAGACCGTATGACCACTGTTCCGGATTCCAGGGAGGACAGCTCCTCCTCGTCATGGATCACTCTGACACCGTGCTTCTCAAGATCCTCCACAACCTCTTCGTTGTGAATAATGGGTCCGTAAGTGTAGACATGATCCTTTGCGGCTTCCATATAAACAGTGTCTACCGCCCGCTTCACTCCAAAGCAGAAGCCCGCAGACTTTGCGACTGTAATTTCCATAGTTAACTCCGGCAACAATAGAAAAGCAGATCAGTCTCTTTGTCTAATTAAAGAGAACTCTGCTCTTTCTTTTTATTATATTCTGCGATAACTGAATCTGCGACCTGCCTGATCGTCAGGTCAGAGGAATCAATGAGAACGGCATCTTCCGCCTGACGCAGAGGAGCTATCTCCCTGTTCATATCCTGCCTGTCCCGCAAAACGATATCTTTCTCTATCTTAGCGAGATCACAGCTGATCCCCTTTTCTGAAAGCTCATCATACCTTCTCCGGGCCCTCACGGAAACAGAGGCAGTAAGAAAAATCTTCAGAAAAGCATCCGGAAGAACATGGGTCCCGATATCTCTTCCATCCATGACCACGTCAGAATGGACGGCCAGATCTCTCTGCAGGCCGAGCAGGGCTGCCCGGACGGCAGGATTGGCGGAGGTGACTGATGCCATCTTTCCTACCTCTTCGGTACGGATATAGGGAGTGACATCTTCCCCGTTCAGAAGAACCATCTGCCTTCCCTCAGGGTCATAATCGAGCGTCACCTGGATATGAGGGCACTCGGCCTCGACTGAAGCGCTGTCATGACCATCAATTCCCTTTCTCAGAAAATAAAGGGCGATGGCCCTGTACATCGCACCGGTATCGACATAGATGAATCCCAGCTGTCCGGCGACAAGCTTTGCAATAGTACTTTTTCCGGCTCCTGCCGGTCCGTCGATCGCAATGCTGTAATGCATGGCAAGTTCCTCCTAATTCAAGTCAAGTCCTGTTACCGCATACAGACAAGACTATATCACAAATTGCATAAAATGAAAAGAAAAAATTGAAGAAAAAATCGCTGAAAATCAAAAATATTATCTGCCGGCGCTGATCCCTGCTGTATAGCCCGTAGACCAGGCAATCTGGAGATTATATCCTCCTGTCTCAGCGTCGACATCCAGCACTTCTCCTGCAAAATAGACGCCTTTTACCAACCTGGATGCCATGGTGGCGGGATCGATCTCACGGATATTCACTCCTCCCCGGGTGATGATAGCCTCATCAAAGCCCCTCACCCCTTCTATGTGCATGGGCAGAGCTTTCATGATGTCGGCCATCCTTCTCCTCTCCTGGCGGGAGATCTCGCGGACCTTCTTGTCCGATGCCACTTCTGCCAGCTCCAGGAAGACAGGAACCATCCTTTTAGGCAGCATCTGTTCGATGACATTGGAGATATTCTTGTTGCGCCAGATGTCAAACTCCCGGAGAAAACGCTTATCCAGCTGTTCCGCTGAGAGGGCCGGCTTCAGATCCAGGCAGAGGGTGAGCTTCCCCTCCCTGAGCGCTCTGGCGCAGGCAGCTGTTCCCAGACGGGTGCTGGCTGTCAGGACCAGGGGACCGCTGACTCCGAAATGGGTGAACAGGAACTCTCCGAATCCTTCGTAGATCCTCTTCTTCCCGTTTCTGATCTGGATGGAGATGTTCTTCAGAGAAAGACCCATGAGATCCCTGCACCAGGGCTCTTTGATGCAAAAAGGCACCAGTGAAGGCTCGGCCTTCTTCACCGTATGGCCCAGGGCACGGGCAAAATCATACCCGTCTCCCGTGGATCCTGTAGAGGGATAGGAGCAGCCACCGGTGGCTATGATCAGGGCATCTCCGGTCAGGCATCTGCCGTCTTTAAGCTTTACACCCCTGAACACAGGTCCTCCCTCTTCAGGGCCGGTATGTCCGGTGAGGATCTCTGCTGCCTCTGCCCGGGTCCGGATCTCGACCTTTTCGGAAAGGCAGGCTTCCCTGAGGGCTTTTATGACATCAGAGGAATGGTCGGACACCGGAAAAACCCGGCCGCCCCGTTCTACCTTGACAGGGACACCTCTGTCCTTTAGAAAGGCGATCATATCCTGGTTGCTGAACCTGCTGAATGCACTGTAGAGAAATCTGGGGTTGGTGACCACATGGGTGATCATGTCATCCATGGTACAGGCATTGGTCAGGTTGCAGCGGCCCTTTCCGGTGATATATAGTTTCTTCCCGGCTTTCTCGTTCTTCTCAAGGAGTATGACCCTGTTATGGGATGAAGCCGCCGCCCAGGCAGCCATCAATCCCGCTGCCCCTCCTCCGACAATGATCACTTTCTTCATGGCAGCTACCTATTGTGCACTCCTGTTGTACACATCATATTCCTTCCAGAGTTCTTCAAGTGCCATCAGTCTCTTTTCCACATCCTCCTTGCGGAGCAGAGCGATCGCTGTCACCAGGGCATTGACCACACTCAGGGGCCCGACCATGGAATCAACGATGGTCATCACATCGCTCCTGGCGATCAGGGTACAGTCGGCATACTCCACGATTGGAGACTGATAATTATCCGTAAGTGCCACTGTCTTTGCCCCATGGTTCTTGGCATACTGGAGGGCACAGATGGTCCTCTTGGAATACCGGGGGAAGGTCACCCCGAACATGACATCGTTCTCTCCGATATTGTAAATCTGCTCCAGGGTCTCTGAGGTGGAATTCGCGTCCACGATAAAGACATTATCAAACATCATCTTCAGATAATATCCAAGCAGTCCCGACAAGTAGGCCGCACTCCTGGCGCCCAGGATAAAAAGCCTCCTGCACTCATTGATATATCTGACAGCCTTCTGAAACTCTTCCTCATCGATCCCGTTGTTGATCGTGTCCCGCAGGCGCTCTGCATCTGTGTACATGACGCTGCGCAGGACCCCCTTCTCCTTGTATCTTTTTGAAGACAGGGACAGTCTCTGTACCGAGTTGGAATTCGTCTTGACGATCACCTGAATCGCTTTCTGCAGCTCGGGATACCCGTCATATTCCAGCTGGTAGGCAAACCGGACCACGGTTGACTCACTGACTCCTGCCTCCTTGCCCAGCTTGGAGGCTGTCAGGTAAGCGGCAATATCGTAATTCTCCTTGATATACTCCGCCAGCCTTCTCTGCCCCTTGCTGAAGGCATCATTCTTCTTTTCGATTCTTTGCAGCAAATTAAGTTGTTCCAATTCTATTTCCCCGTAAACTGAATAACGCCCCTGCATATCTTTCACAAGATGCAGGGGCAATCTTTATATCAGGCTTATTGACATGCTGTTCATCGTAGCAGTTGTTATTTATTTGTCCGGATAAACGATCGCGGCTTCTACATTATAACCCTTCAGCATATCCCGGCCATGCAGGCCTGCCAGCTCCATCAGGAAAACAGCCTTAACCACTTTGCCGCCAAGCTCCTCAATCAGCTCTATGGCTGCTTTGGCAGTTCCACCTGTGGCAAGCAGGTCATCCACCAGCACAACTCTCTGGCCAGGGAAGATCGCATCTTTGTGTATCTCTATCTCAGCGGTTCCGTACTCCAGATCATACTTCTTATTGACAACCTCTCTGGGAAGCTTTCCCTTCTTGCGGATGGGGACAAAGCTTTTATGCTTATTGTAAGCAATGGGCATCCCGAAAAGGAAACCTCTCGCTTCCGTCCCTGCGACCACATCGAATTCCACACCTTCAAGAAGATGCATCATCTCATGGACACTCAGCATGAGGCCCTCAGGATCCTGAAGGATGGAAGTGATATCGCGGAACATAATGCCCGGCTTCGGATAATTGGGAACAGTTTTTACATAATCTTTAAGCTCTCTCAAAGCATTCACCCTCTCATGTATTCAAGAGCGCCCCGGCGTCAAAAGCACCGAAGGCTTTCCTCTCTGACACGGAAATATGTACCACGGCAGAGAAATGTTAACGTCCTTTTTGAGTATAGCAGAATTCCACAGAATTTAACAGCATATTTTATTCTTTTTCCTGATCTTTTTAAGCTTTTTTCAGGATGTGAGACTGCAAAAGTGTTCTATGGCATAGGCGACACCTTCCTGATCATTGGTCTTTGTGATGAAATCTGCTGCCTCCTTCACACAGTCTTCTCCATTCTCCATGGCGACCCCCAGTCCGGCAGCTTTTATCATGGACAGGTCATTGTTCCCGTCCCCGCATGCCATGATCTGGTCCGGAGACAGTCCAAGGATCCTGCCCAGGCCAAGCAGAGCCTCCCCCTTATTGCAGGTATGGTAATTGATCTCTATATTGTTGGAGAGGGAATTGGTCGGTGCAAGATCCGGTATGGCACGCAGCTTTGCATAGACTTCCGTTCGTTTCTCCTGGGAGAAGAAAAACATGTTGACTTTCTCCACAGGAGCTTTGTGTTCTTCCATCCAGGCCTTTGTACTCTCTATCCTTGTCCTGGTATGCTTGATCAGTTCTTTAATGCGGGGCTCAATGTTATAGCGGTCTGTGTTGTCGTAAAACCTGGATTCACTGAAGCCTCCGCCCAGGGCATAAAAGTCATAGTAGGTGCCGAACTGTTCCAGATAGTCGAACAGTTCCATCGCCCTCTGCCAGGGGATGCAGTTGCTGTAGAGCTCCTGATCTTCGACCAGGTCATAGACGCTGGCCCCATTGGACAGGATCATATAGCGCAGCCCCTTTATCTCTCTTAAATAGTCGGGAATAGCTGATTTGGCGCGTCCTGTTGCCGGCAGGATCTCAATCCCCCGGGCCAGACAGCTTTCCAGCACTTCCCTGCTGTGGCTGGTAAGAGTCTTATCTGTAGTCAGCAATGTTCCGTCCAGATCAAGTCCGATCAGGCGGATGTCGTATTTTTTATGTGCTTTCATATGTATTCCTCCTTCCCGGATTGAACATATAGTTCTTTATGATGATCTGGATGTTTCTCCTTCCGTTCCACTCGTTTATCTCCGGATAATAAGTGCAGGTCAGCAAAACATGGTTCTGACGGCCTGCCCGTATTCTGGCAAGCTCAGAGGCTCCGCAGGTCTCTTCCAGCTGCCGGCAGAACTCTTCTGCATCGCCAAAATATACCGCCTCTATCTGAAAACCTTCCTGATCCATGAGCCAGAGTTTTATGACCCTTCTGTCCCTGCCGAGCTCGCGATAACCTGTGATGGCAAGATAAAAAAAAAAAAAAAGTGGTCTTCTGTTCTCTGTGCCGAAGGGTTCGAGCCTGTCAAGTTCACGGACAAGAGGCTCGCTCAGAAAGCTGAAGGGAAGTGCTATATCGATGTGGATCTTCTCGGTAAAGTCCTCTTCTGTCAAAGTGGTTCCGGCATTAAGCTTGTCCCTCAGCTCTTCGATCCTGTCCTCCTGCATGGAAAGTCCTGCTGCCATGGGATGTCCCCCGAACTGGTCAAAGCATTCTTTCACTCTGGTCATCTCCTGAAACATATGGTAGCCTTCGATGGACCTGCCCGAGCCCTTAACCCCCTTCATGGTCCTTGTCAGGACAAAAACGGGCTTGTTATAGTTCTCCCTGATCCGACCTGCGATGATCCCGGCAATACTCTCATGACAGTCCGGAAGGTAGACGACAAGAATCTTGTCTGCGGCATGGCCGGACTCCTCCAGCCAGATCCTGGCAGCTTCCTCCCCTTTCCTTGTCATCTCTTTCCTCTCGGTATTCATCGCAATGAGCTTCCCGGCCAGTTCCTGGCATCTGTCCTCTTCCCTGCAAAGGAGCAGGTCCAGGGCCAGTCTGGCTGTGGACAGCCTTCCGGAGGCATTGATGCAGGGGCCAAGAACAAATCCCAGGTGCCAGGCCTTGATTTCCTTTCCCTCAAGCTGATTGCCACGGATGAGGGCTTTCAGTCCTGTCACGGATGTGGCGTTCATCCGAGCCAGGCCTTCCTTCACAATGATTCGGTTCTCTCCTTTCAGAGGCATCACATCACAGACCGTCGCCAGGGCTGCCATCTCCAGAAAATCATCGTTCTCCGCCGGGTCAAAGCCGTAGAGGGCATAGAGGACCATCATAAACTTCCAGGCCACCACCGCCCCGCAGATATTCTTAGACGGATATGAGCATCCGGCCTGTTTAGGATTGATCACGGCGGCCGCCGGCGGAAGGATCTCTCTGACAGCAGTCTGCCCCTGTGCATCAGTCACAGTCTCGAAGGGCACATCGTGATGGTCTGTGATCACAAAAGTCATCCCCATCTCATTGCCAAAAGCAACCTGCCGGGCAGCTGCGATCCCATTGTCACAGGTTATGATGGTATCTA
>CADBNQ010000208.1 GCA_902796045.1 uncultured Lachnospiraceae bacterium
CGGGGAGCTTCCTTGGCCCCTTGGTCAAGTGGTTAAGACACCGCCCTTTCACGGCGGTAACATGGGTTCAAATCCCGTAGGGGTCATATTGTATGGCGCAGTAGCCAAGTGGTAAGGCAATGGTCTGCAACACCAGTATCCACCGGTTCAAATCCGGTCTGCGCCTCTTGAAAAAGGGTTTCGCGATTGCGAAACCCTTTTTTATGACTTCGAAAATCTGCAGATATTCTTAAAAAGGTATTAAAATTTCTTTTCACAATTGTGTAATTTTATTGTATAATAAATTCGCCTTGTTTTTTTGTGAGTTTTAAATCCCGGAGGGGACCTATGAAAACAATCTTGATTACAGGCCGGACAGGCCTTATAACAACGAGTGTTCTGGAACAGATATCCGGGCGTTTTTCGATTGTTCTTACATCCGATGATAAGGACAGGAAGGAAGATACCTGCCGTGTATACTACATGAAACCTGGTACCACGTCTTTCGAGCAGCTGTTCTGGGCTTATGAGTTCACAACTGTATGGCATATTATGTCTTATGCTGATTTTGGACAGGAAAAGGATGCCATCCAGGAGCTGAAGGCAGTTTACAGCCAGTGCAGGGAGAACCATATTAAGAAGCTGCTGGTTGTATCCTCTTCTCTGATCTCTGAGACGTTGAAACAGGAAGAAGAAGATCTGCTCTTTGCAGGTGGAAAGCATTCCCTTCCCTGGTCCCTTGTGGTCCGGGCACCGGGAATCCTGGCTGATGGCAATAGAGAAAACTTTTTAGGCAGCGTCTTTTCAGGACTGTATCATCACAGCAGAACCATTCGGATTCCTGACATTGAGGACGGAACCTATGAGTTCCTTCCCATGGGGGATATCGTCGGACTGCTCAAAAAGATGACCCTTTCTCCACCTGAGACCGGCGTATACCAGCTGCCGGGAGAGTTCGTGATATCAAAAGAGCAGATCAGGAAGGAGATGTCTTCCATATCTCAAAGGACCAGGCTCCTTTCAGATGGCAGAAGCTTAAGCAAAGCCGATTATGGCAGCACGGGCCAGCTTTCCAGAAAGTACATCTATTATACTAAAGACCAGAAACAGCTGGATTTCCGAAAATGCTATGATGAGTTTGCCGCAGAGGCGAAAAGGCGGTCCGGAGGACTGCTTTCAAAAATCGCAGCTTTCAGAGACCATATTCCCAGTCCGCTGGTGAAAGTGGTCGATATCGTTGTACTCTTTTTCCTGGCTGAGTATATAAGCAAGTTTACCTCTGATTTTGTATATTTTAAAGAAATTGATGTGAGGCTGATCTACATCTTTCTGATCGCGACCTTCCATGGACTGAAGGCCGGTGTTGCCGCTTCTCTGGCAGAATGCGTTGTCTTATACAATGAATATCAGATGCTGGGCATATATGGCCTGCAGCTTTTCTATAATGTAGAAAACTGGATTCCCTTTGCTTTGTGTATCGTGACCGGCGCTGTCACAGGATATTTCTCTGACCTGAGGGAGAGTGAAAAGAACCTTGTAGACAGAGAGAACAAGCTGTTGAGGGAGAAGTATCTCTTCCTTAATGATATGTACAATGTTTCCTCTGAGATCAGGGATGAATACAGAAGACAGATCCTGACCTTTGACAACAGCTATGGGAAGATCTATGATGCCCTGGAACGGATGAAATGCGATACGGTCATGGAGACATGCGGGCAGGCCAGGAAGGTCTTAACACAGTTTCTGGATAATCCTACGATTGAGATCTGCAGGTGGGATCCTTCAGGGGAAACCGTGGAAGTCCTTGCAGCTGCTGAAAAATTCCCTGGAGGAGACAGAAAGACCAAAATCACTCCTGAGATGAAACCCATGCTTGATGCATTCGGGCAGGGGAAGGCTTTCCGGAATACTCAGCTGAAATCGGAAGTCCCTATGTATGGGTTATGTCTGAAACCCTGTCCGGCCGGCCGTGAAGATGCAGGCTATGATCCTGTGATGATCCTGGCATGGGATGCTCTTCCTGAGCAGATGAATGATTATTATGCCAATCAGTTTGAAATACTGTGCAGACTGACCGGCGAAGCCCTTGACCGTGCTGCTCTGCTGGAATGTGACGGCAGAGCCGTGGAGGGATAAGATGTTTATGATTGTTTTTATATCATTGCATATTCTGTGCCTGCTGATGCTTTTTGCGATCGGAAAGATTCCGGGCAGGCAGAGCCTGAGCGTGTCCCAGTATATCATTGCAGCCCTGGTTCCCCTTTTCGGACCTCTGTGCCTGCTTTCTATACTGTTTAATACGAACCGTAAACCGGACCTGGATAAGATTGAGGACATCAATCAGATGAAGATCGAGGATGAGATCTACCGCAGCATTATTGTCAAGCCTGTTTATGCTGCCGAAGGAATCGTCCCCGTGGAGGAATCTCTTCTGTTCAATCCGGCCAAAAAAAGAAGACAGCTTCTTCTGAATGTACTCAGCATGGATGCAGCCAGGTATGTTCCTTCTCTGCGGCTGGCAGGAATCAATGACGACACAGAAGTTGTTCACTATGCTGTTACTGCATTGGTAGAGCTCAGAAATGATTTCAATGACCGGCTTAATGAGATGGAGCAGAAGATGGACAGCAGCCCTGATGATCCTGAGACACTCAGAGAGTATATAGACCTTGAGGAAGAATATTTAAGATCAATGCTTCCGGAAAAAGGAGAATTGCGGGAAACGATCAATCACTATGACAAACTGCTGGAGAAGACTGCCGATGACAGTCTGACAGCTGATGAAAAAAGCCTCCTCATACATAAAAGGGCGGAAAACGCCATGGCTCTCAGGGACTATAAAAGAGCCCTGCCGTTCATAGACCAGCTGATCACCATGGAACCGGAAAAGGAAAAAGGCTATCTCCTGAAGATCCATTGTCTAAGTGCCTTAAAAAATCGGAGCGGAATCGATGCTGTAATACGGAGGATCGATGACCAGCAGGTATTTCTTTCAGAGAAAGGAAGAAAAGCCCTGGCTTTCTGGCAGCCGGGCGGAGTGAATTCATGAGAAAAAAGACACGGTTTTTAGGACTATTTATCATATGGTTTACTTTTATCATGCTTCTGGTCCTGGTGTATTTTGTCGTCAGAAATATCATGTATTCCGTCAAAGATAAAAAGATCGGGATCGTATCAGAGAAAAGCTTTGAAAGAAACCGGGTCATACCTGAGGAGTCCTCTACCATGGTGCTCTATCAGGATAACAAAGACGGTAGAAGCGCGAGGAATGAGATCTGCGCGACCCTGAAGCAGATGAAGATTCCTTACAAAAGACAGAAAATAGAAGAGTTCTTTCCTGAAGTGCTGGAGGAGTATGAAAAAGTCGTTCTGGCTGTCACAGATTATGAACTTCTTCTGCCGCAGCTGCCGGCCCTGACCTCCTGGGTCAGCCAGGGAAACTGTCTTATGTTTGCCTGTCCGCTGGAACTGGATGATTCAGAGGAACTGAAGGACCTGATGGGGATCAGCGACCTGCCGGAGGAGCAGTGGGCAGAGATAAAGGGGATGACCTGCCTGGATGAATTTATGCCCGGGGGCGACCGGGAGCTTACCATCAGCACCCCGTATGAATCCTCGCTGAATGCCCGCCTGATGGAGGGCTGCGAGGTCTATATGACCTCCACCGATAAGAGAGAAGTCCCTCTGATCTGGAAAAGAGAGTACGGACAGGGAGAGGTTGTGGTGGATAACCTCGGCTTTATGGAGAAAGCCTACCGGGGATTTCACTGCGCAGCCTACACACTGATGGGAGACTATACCATATGGCCTGTGATCAACGGGTCAGTCTTTTATATAGATGATTTCCCCTCCCCTGTTCCACCGGGAGACAGCTATCAGATCAGGGAAGACTATGGCACAGATATCAAAGACTTTTACACACAGACCTGGTGGAAGGATGTAGGCAATCTTTCAAAAAGATATGGTTTTCCCTATACAGGTCTGGTGATTGAGATGTACTCGAACCAGGTGTCAGGAAAGCTGCCAAGGCAGACAGACACCACCAGATTTGAGTATTTTGGCAACATGCTTCTTGAAATGGGCGGGGAGCTTGGTCTTCACGGCTATAATCATATGCCCCTGGTGCTGGAGAATTTTGATTATCGGAACAAATATGAATCCTATCACCAATGGATCAGCCGGAAGGAAATGAGGGCCTCCATAGAGGAGCTCTTAAGCTTCTGTCATGAATTATATCCCCGGGAGAAGTTCCAGGTCTATGTTCCCCCTTCCAACATTATATCAGAGGAAGGGCGGGAAATGCTTGCAAAGGATTTCCCGGAAGTGAAATGCATTGCCAGCCTCTATCTGGATGACAAGAAAGACGTGGCTTTTGCCACCAATTTCGAGATAACGGATGACGGGATGATTCAGACGCCCAGGATCATTTCGGGCTATGTGCTCGATGATTATATGAGATCCGCAGCCATGTCAGAACTCTATCTCCACTGTGTCAACACGCATTTTCAACATCCCGATGATGTGCTTGATGTTGACAGAGGGGCCAATCTTGGCTGGGAGGAGCTATATGACCGTCTTGAAGACTATGTGGACTGGCTCTATCATGCTATTCCGGACATAAGATCTCTCACCGGAAGTGAGCTGGCAGGAGCGGTCCAGCGTTATGATCATTTAGAGATAAACAGAAGAGAAACAGCAAAAGGGCTGCATGTCGACCTGGGCGGCTTTTATGACGAGGCCTGGCTGTATCTGAAATTAAATGACGGGGAGCCGGAGCTCACCCAGGGGGGCACCATGAAAAAAGTGGCAGATGATCTGTATCTGATCCATGCCACCTCTCCTGAATTAGTGATCAGCACAGGGAAATAGATTGGAGACATCCTATGCGAATATGTGTCATACTTGAAGGCTGCTATCCTTATGTTACAGGGGGCGTGTCTTCCTGGATGCATCAGTATATCAATGCTATGCCTGAACATGAATTTGTTGTCTGGGCCATAGGGGCAGATCCTTCTATAAAAGGGAAGTATAAATATGAGCTGCCGGAAAATGTGGTCGAGATCCATGAGATCTTCCTGACCGGGGAGAACCATAAAGCGGCCGGCCCCTCCTCCATCAGGCTGACGAAGGAAGAACAGGGGGCTCTTTACGAGCTGGTCCACTGCGGAAGCCCTGA
>CADBNQ010000209.1 GCA_902796045.1 uncultured Lachnospiraceae bacterium
ACATCCTCATGCAGGGACTCCTGTCTGTCGGCCAGGCACTCTCCTCCTACGCCGGACAGAATTACGGCTACGGAGCTGTCGACAGAGTGGAGCAAGGTACGCGAGACTCCATGAAATATGTGGTGGTCTACTCTCTGTTGGCCGCAGTCCTGGCCCTTGTCTTCCTCCTTCCCATGCTCAGGCTGTTCTTTGCTGCTGATGTGGACATGTCCCAGATCATGCCCTGGGCCAGTATCTACGCCAGAGAATGTGTTGTCTGCTACATCCCCCTGGGCGCTATTTTCGTTTACCGCAATACTATGCAGGGATGCGGTTACGGCCTGCATGCCATGACCATGGGCTTCGTCGAGCTCCTGGCCAGACTGATCGCGGCAGCCGCAGCCATTCGTCTCCACAGTTTTCCCCTGGCCGCCGGAGCCGATCCGCTGGCCTGGCTGACAGGCGGCATCTTCGGATACTGTATGTACCGCTATGTCCTGAAGAAAATCCACAAAAAGAGGAGGCAGATCAGCTGATCAGCCTACTCTTTTTCTCTATAATCTCATCGGCAGGCCTCTGCCGGAGAGATATCTTTTCAGTTCCCCGATCTCAAGCTCCTTAAAGTGGAAAAGGGATGCTGCCAGAACAGCGTCGGCCTTTCCTTTTTCAAAAGCATCAAAGAAGTGTTCTCTGGTCCCCGCTCCTCCCGAGGCGATGACAGGGATACCGACATGGTCTGCTATGGTCCTGGTCAGTGTCAGATCGTAACCGTTTTTGGTACCGTCACAATCCATGCTGGTCAGGAGGATCTCTCCTGCTCCCAGCTGTTCCGCCCTGACAGCCCATTCTACCGCGTCGATGCCCATGTCCACCCGGCCGCCGTTCTTAAAGATGTTCCAGCCGCTGCCATCTGGTCTCCGTTTTGCATCTATGGCCACCACCACACACTGGCTTCCGAACTTGTCTACCGCCTCGCTGATCAGTTCCGGCCGCATGATGGCCGCTGTATTGACCGAGACTTTGTCTGCACCCTCCCTGAGAATAGCCCTGAAATCCTCGACTGTCCTGATGCCCCCGCCGACGGTAAAGGGAATAAAGACTTTACGGGCCACCTGCCTGACCATATCCACCACTGTAGCTCTGTCATCTGAAGAAGCAGTGATATCCAGGAAAACGACCTCATCGGCTCCTGCCTTATCATAGGCAGCTGCGATCTCAACCGGGTCACCTGCGTCCCGGAGATTGACGAAGTTGACGCCCTTCACTACCCTGCCGCCATGTACGTCCAGACATGGGATAATCCTTTTTGTAAACATATCCTGCCCTCCTCCTGTCAATCCATTCGCTGCCGCCGGTCCACTTTCAGGAAATTCTCCAGAATCTTCAGACCCACCCTGCTGCTCTTTTCCGGATGAAACTGACAGGCAAAAATATTGTCGTGTTCTACAGAAGCATGGATCAGCGTGCTGTACTCACAGGTGGCTGCTACATCCGCTTCGTTCCCGGCCTCCAGATAATAAGAATGAACAAAATAAACGTATGGAGAGTCAGGCAGACCTTCAAAAAGCCTTGCCCCATCCCTGATCTTTAGAGAATTCCATCCCATATGAGGAATCTTGAGGCCTGTTCTGTCAGGGATCCTTAGAATCTTACCCGGCAGAAGGCCCAGTCCGGCCACGCCGGCGGCCTCCTCGCTGGACTCAAACATCAGCTGCAGGCCCAGACAGATCCCCAGGAAGGGGATGCCCTGATCAGCCACATCCCATATGACCTGGTCAAGCCCCCGCCGCCTGATCTTATCCATGGCGTCACCAAATGCACCTACACCAGGAAGAACCACCCTGTCGGCAGACAGGATGACATCCTTATCCCCGGAGACCATCACTTCCTCCCCCAGGTGCTCCAAAGCTTTCTCAACACTTTTTATATTACCCGCATCGTAATCAATAATAGCAACCATAAAATTATTCCTCTCCATGTCTATCTATAGAAACTATTCTAGTAGAAATCAATAATATTTGCAATAACGTAAGGCATATATGTAAAATATGAACAAATTCTTCTTTAAATATTGATTTTTTAATATATTTGTAATATTATTAGTGCGAGTTTATTATTTCCATTATGGAAAGAACACATAAGCGAAAGGAGAACTATATAATGAAATCAACATTTAACGTAGAGTTTGGCGCAAACAAGATTGAAAGCAAAGAAGTCATTGCCACAGCCAAGAAAGTCTGGGTTGATGAAGGCGGAAAGAACAGAAAAGTGAAAGACCTTGTTCAGATGGACCTTTACGTTAAACCTGAGGAGAACGCTGTATACTACGTATTCAACGATGAAGAAACAGGCAGCTTCCCACTTTACGAATAATCAGCAGTCAAAGAGAAGAACCGCATTCCTCCGTAGAATGCGGTTCTTTTTATTCTGTGTCGAGATCAAAGTAAAAATCAACACCGTTCTCAGTATTCTGTACACCAAACTCTTTGCCATGCGCTTTCATGGTGGCCGCCACGATGGACAGGCCAATCCCGCTGCCTCCGTATTCCCGGGTGCGGGCCTTGTCCACTTTGTAGAACTTAATCCAAAGTTTCTCCAGATCTTCCTCCGGAATCTGACTGCCTTCATTAAAGACGTGGACCCGGATATCCCCTGCCCTCTTCTCAATCCAGACCCGGATTTCTCCGCCTGGCGCAACATGATGGAGAGCATTGGAGAAATAGTTGCTGAACACTTCCTCGATCATAAACTCATCTGCCCATACATAGATGGGCTCTGTCTGGTCAAAGATCACCTGGTTATGATTCTTCATGATCAGGATCTGTGAGGACTGGATCTTATTATGGATCAGCTGACAGATATCAAACCGCTGCATCTCCAGCTGGGAATTGCCGAACTCTATCTGATTGAGGGTCAGCAGCTTCTGCACCATATTGTTCATCTTCATGGCCTCATCCGCGATGACCTCACAGTAGAACTCCTTGCTTTCCTCATCATCCATGATATTCTCGCTCAGGCCCTCTGCATAGCCCTGGATCAGGGCAATGGGCGTCTTCAGTTCATGGCTGACATGGGAGAGGAATTCTTTCCGCATCTCATCGATCTGCTCTTTTTTCTCGATATCCTTCTGCAGCTCGAGATTAGCAGCCTTCAGGTCGGCGATGGTCGACTCCAGGGTCTCGGATAATGTGTTCATGGAATCACCCAGGAGCTCCAGCTCATCCCCCGTGTCAATATCAATCCTGGCGTCAAAATCCAGCTGAGCCATCCGGTCAGCCGCAACCGCCATATCCTTGATGGGCTTTGTAAAGCGGGTAGTGATGATCAGGATGGCAAGGCTTCCCACAAGGATCCCGATGAAGCCGATATAGACCAGAAAACGACTGCTGACCTCAGCGCTGGCCTTGATGCTCTCCAGTGGAACAACCATGCCTACCAGGTAGCCGCTGTCTGTATATCCAAAGAGATAGATGCTGCTTCTTCCGTTGTTCAGGTTCCTCATCCGTCTGACCACATAGCCGTCATTCTCCAGATCTGACCAGTAATCGCTGTCTGACTCAAGTGCCGAGAACTGATCAAAATACCTGCCTGAGAACTTTCTGTCATACTGGGTATCAAAGAGGATGCTGGTCTGAATCTGGTTCAGGTACCAGAGCAGCTCATTGTAAGAACCGGTACCGGCGATCATGTTGGTATAGAGAACGTTCTGTGTTATCAGGAAGGGATCGGTCTCCGTGACCATCATCCTGATATTGGCGCGGTTGCACATGTCGACGATCTCTTCTTCCACATCCGTTTCCTGCAGGTTATCCTCTATATCAGGCTTCAGCTCATCATGCCTGCTTTCCTCCTGATGGCCGGCATCAGGGAGACCGGATTCATCTCCTTTATCCCCTGACTGGTCTGCCTCCTCGCTTCCGTCCAGAAGATCTTCCATCCTGTGGTAGATCTGTATAACTTCCTTCTTCTCGGTCAGCTCATAGAACTGCTCGGCAAAGGCAAAATTCAGAAACCAGGTAAGAAGGATCACTAAACTGACGATGGTGATCAGCAGCACTGTCAGTTTGATACGAAGTGAATACCTCATATGACCCTCCTAATTCACCTCAAACTTGTATCCCATACCCCAGATTGTCTTGATATACTCACCCTTGTCCCCCAGTTTGCTTCGGAGCTTCTTGACATGAGTATCAATGGTCCTGGCATCACCGAAATAGTCATAATTCCATACATTATTGAGGATCTTCTCTCTGGACAGGGCAACCCCCTGATTCATCACAAAGTAGGTCAGAAGCTCAAACTCTTTGAAGCTTAAGCTGACAGTCTTTCCATCGATCTTGACCTCATGGGCTGCGATATCAAGCTGGATCCCTCCTGCCTCCAGGACCTCTCCGGAGGAAAGAGAATTACTCCTGCGAAGGATCGCCTCCACCCTGGCCACCAGGATCTTCGGACTGAAAGGCTTGGAGATATACTCATCTACACCCAGATCAAAGCCGTTAAGTTCATCGCTTTCTTCACCTTTGGCGGTGAGCATGATAATCGGAACATCTGAATACTGACGAATCTCCCTCACCACTTCAAAGCCGTCAATCTTAGGCATCATCACATCGCAGATGATCAGGCTGATGTTCTTATCTTCAAAGAAATAGTCAAGGGCTTCTTCCCCGTCGGCGGCCTCAATGACATCATAGCCTTTCTTCTTCAAAAAATCCTTGACCAGCTTTCGCATCCTGCTCTCATCATCCACCACCATAATCTTTAACTTTTCCATCTATATCCTCCTGTACTATACAAGACTCGCACATCAGCTTCCCTTACCCTCCATCTGGAGGGCACGCGCAGGACTTTGGGGGCGACAGATTGATGTCAGCCCTGCCGGCGCAGTTCCATAACGGATCTATACTGATAGACTATGCCATAATTATGAAAAAAGTGTGACAGGAAGGCCTTTTTCTTCATCAAAATAAAGAAAAAATTCACTGACTCCGCCCGGCAGCCTGTAGACTCTTTCATACTCAGGATAAAAGATGACGTCTGCGTAATCCTCCATCTGTCTCTTCAAAAAGCGGTCATGGTCTTCATGGGCCTTGTCGCCGAAGACCTTGAATGCATAAGGGTACTTTTCTCTGAAGGATGCAGCCGCGCCCCCCTCCTTCATGCGGAAGGCTTTCTCATAATTATAGATCAGAAACAGGCGGGACGTGGGACGGTAGACCCTGCCATGTCTGCCCATATGGAGTCTGGTCGGTACCCCGTCCTGCATAAATGTTTCTTTCCCGATCATCTCAAGCTGGCCAGCCCCTGCGTCCAGGTCCCCCTGAAACAAACAGATCAGGGACTGATAGGCACGGCGGATATTTGCGTAAGGCAGATCATGAGGCAGATGGTAAAAGCATTTATCGATCATCTGAAGATTCCAGTGGGTGTACTCTTCCAGAATCCCCTGCCGGTCCTCGAGGCTGTCCGGATCCAGAATATAAGTCCAGAGAAACTGCAGCATCCTGTCATACATGACTGTATCCCTGTCATCATAATGCAGCCTTCTTAAAAGACTTTCATATTCCTGCCGGTCAAATACAGACTCATCCAAAAAATCCATCTTCAGTCTCCTTTCTTATTTTCCAGAGAAGCCATCTTCTCCTCCTGAACCATCCTGCTTAAAGCCATGACCTCTTTGATAAAGGCTGTGTATACTTTCCGGTACTCCTGGGGCACATCCCCGGTCTGTTTCTCTACGATCTCCTGTTCACGTTCAGGCACATAGATCGCGGCCCCAGTTTCTGCCTTGATGAGGGCAACCTGTTCTGCCAGACCCATCCTCTTCAGAAAAAGCTTTTTCATCTCACAGTCCAGCTCATCGATTTTTTCCCTTATTTCTGATAATCCCATAATATGCCTCCTGATATATTGCATCCCCCGAAGGGTTTTATCTCATAGGAAATAAAAGTTTCCTATGAGATTAAAAAGACCGGTTTCTCTGCATTTTATGATAACAACTGCAGCTAAACCGGTCTCTAATCTCTGGTGTTCTCACATACCTGCCAGAACCTCAAGAGCATTATCCCTGATAAGCTCTCTCCCATGCTCCATCATGTAGGCCTCATCATAATGCACGGGGGAACACACTCCTCCGTACTCTTCCGCAGTGAGGATAAAGGCCAGTGCATCTTTATTGCTCTCACACCGGTCAAATCGGACCAGAAGGACATACTGCCGGTCGGATTTAAACAGGGTGGAAGTATATAAGGTGTTCTTCTGGAGCAGGCCGGCAAAACGAATGATATGGTCAAGGCTTTCAAAGACAAGCTTCCTGTCCGGAAGTTCTGTCTGCCTGTCTGTCCCGGGCAAAGCAGTTTCCCGATCCTCTTCCTCCTGCCCGTCAGACTGATCCGGCAGGTTGCCGTTGCACACATCGTAGAGGTCCTGGGATAAAGCGGCAAAGGCCTGTTCTTTCTCATCTCCTGACAGGGAAGCTATCTCTCCAAGACGCTCTTCGGATACTTTCGACTGCAATGCCTCAGTCATCCGGCGAATCTGTTCCAGATTGCGGTCAATCAGCTCATCCTGGAAGGTACAGCTGATGGTGATCAGGAACTGGTCCGCAGGCAGGGCCCTGGCCATGTAGTTCTGAATGCCATTC
>CADBNQ010000210.1 GCA_902796045.1 uncultured Lachnospiraceae bacterium
CCCTGCTGTGGAGATACATGAGCACACTGCAAAGCTGAACAGCCCATCTGAGCACATCCTGCTGAGAGAAAGCCTCCTGTTTTCTTAGCAGGTCTGCCAGAGTCTCACCCCGGATATAGTCCATGACGATCATATAGGCATCCTCGCTGTCGACCACATCCACAATCCGCGGAAGGCAGGGGTGCCTGAGATTCCTAAGTACATCAATCTCTGCGATCAGGCTCCTCCTGCTGACATCCCGACCGGGGCCCGGATCCTTGCGGATCTCTTTAACCGCCCAGTGTTTATTAGCCCTCTCGTTGACAGCCAGATAGACCACGCTCATCCCACCGGTACCCAGGATATCCAGTATTCTGTATTTACCATCCAGAAGAGTACCCTTCTCAAGCATACCGGCTTCCTTTCATTCTCAGACACATCCAAGGCTAATCCGATAGAATGATACCTTATTTTTACATTATTGTCAATATTAATATCTTATCCCAATTTCATTCTCCTTCTCTCTCCCTTACAACCCACAGCAGCTGCACACAGCCCGAATTCATCAGTCACGAGCAGACTATATTTAACTGTTCTCTTTTTAGTCTGCTCCTGAATCCCCAATTTCTTGGCTCCGAGCGGACTGTATTTAACTGCTCTATTGTCGGGCCGCTCCTTCATTCCCATTTTTTTGGCTGCGAGCGGACTGTATTTAATTAATCTCTTTTTGGTCCGCTCTAGTCAGACTCTGTACTCCCAGATTGGGCAGACTGTATTTATTGATTCACTTTTCGGTCCGCTTCTGGCCTCTAAACGCTCCTCAATCGAGCAGACTGTATTTAATGATTCTCTTTTCAGTCTGCTTCAAGACCTATAACCCGCAGCAACCACAAACACACAGCCCGGCTTCGGGCATGGCGGAAACCGGCAGGGATCAATCTCTGATAAAATCCTGGCGTGTTCTTTTGTGTAAAAGAGTCTGCAAATTATAGAAAAGGACCGTTTGCATAGAGTTTACGTATGTGAGGTTTGCGCTAGCATCGCCACCGAGCGCTTGTTCGAGCAAAACTGTACTGATGTTACCCATAAACAAGATGCGAGTTTTGCGCGAATGGCGGTAAATCAGCGCGCGAACCGAACTAGTAAACGCAACTGGTCCTTTTCTATAATATGCAGAATTTTTCAATAAAAAGAACCGACAGAATCTGTGATTGATCCTGCCGGTTATGGGGAGCTGTTTTGTCAGCATCCTCTTCTTAGTATTATTATCTGAAATACTCAACGCCGCTCTCAAAAATCATCTGATCCTGGCTGGCGTAAATGTTTTTGGCGATATTCTTTCCTATGCGCTCAGAATGGGCCATCTTGCCAAGGACCCGGCCATCAGGGCTGGTGATACCTTCAATGGCACAGTAGGATCCATTTGGATTAAAGGGAAGACCCGCTGCCGCTCTGCCGGAAAGATCAACATACTGCGTGGCCACCTGGCCGTTGGCAAACAGGCGGTCTACCCATTCAGGAGAGGCCACAAAACGTCCCTCTCCATGGGACACAGGAACGGCATAGATCTGATCCATATCTGCCTTCTGTAGCCAGGGGGACTTGTTAGTCATCACTCTGGTGTAGGCCATAGTAGATACATGCCTGCCGATCTCATTGTAGGTGAGGGTAGGCGCATCCTCCGTCTGGTCAACAATCCGTCCCCAGGGAACCAGCCCCAGCTTGATCAGAGCCTGGAACCCGTTGCAGATGCCGAGGATCAGTCCGTCCCGCTGCTCAAGAAGATCCATGACCGCTTCCTTCAGCCTGGCGTTGCGGAAGGCTGTGGCAAAAAACTTGGCTGAGCCTTCCGGCTCATCTCCTGCTGAGAACCCGCCGGGGAACATGAGGATCTGGGACCGGCTGATTGCCTTGCTGTAAGCTTCCAGAGACTCCAGGATATCTCCGGCAGACTGGTTTTTAAAGACAATGGTCTCCACCTGGGCTCCTGCTTTCTCAAAAGCTCTGGCTGAATCATACTCGCAGTTTGTCCCGGGGAATACCGGAATGAATACTCTGGGTTTTGCGACCCTGTTCCTGCAGACGGCGGCCTGTCCGCCTCTGAAGGCAGGCCGATCACAGGATTGATCGCTCTTCCCTGTCTTTGTGGGGAAGACTGATTCCAATGGTGCCTCCCAGGCTTCGATCAGTTCATCGATGCTGACGCTCTCACCAAAGCCTTCGATGACCGGATCTTTTGTGACTGTTCCCAGGAAGGTACCGCAAACCGCCTCCGCATCCTTCTCCAGTTCGATCAAAAGGGAACCGTACTGCTTTCTGGTGAGCACATCCTTATCGATCTCAGGAGAGAAGGTGAAACCAAGTCTGTTGCCGAAAGTCATCTTGGCAAGACCCTCCATGATCCCGCCGGCACCCAGAGCATAGGCTGAAAGCACCTTGCCTTCTTCCATGAGCCTGTGGATCTCGTCGTAGATCTGCCCGGCTTCCTCATACTCCGGAATGCCATAAAGGTCAAATGGAATCTCCACACAGAACAGATCACTGCCTGCTTTCTTGAGCTCTGGTGTCACCACCTGTCCGGCATCAAGATAATCCACTGCAAAGGAGACCAGAGTAGGAGGCACATCTATATTCTCAAAAGAACCCGACATGCTGTCCTTTCCGCCGATGGAAGGGATGCCAAATCCTTTCTGGGCACTGTATGCACCCAGGAGGGCTGCGAATGGTTTCCCCCAGCGCGCGGGATCCTGTCCCAGCTTCTCAAAATACTCCTGGAAGGTCAGCCGGATCTTTCTGTAGTCGCCTCCGGCCGCAACAATCTTGGAAACCGACATCAGGACTGCATACACAGCCCCATGATACGGACTCCAGCTCGACAGAAACGGGTCAAATCCATAGGACATCATGGTGGCCAGGTCTGTTTCTCCTTCCAGAGAAGGAATCCTGGCTGTCATGGTCTGGATTGGCGTCAGCTGAGTTTTTCCACCGAA
>CADBNQ010000211.1 GCA_902796045.1 uncultured Lachnospiraceae bacterium
CCGCCAGGATCGGCTTGTTGATCACGAGTATGAAGGCGCCGATCACCCCGCCGACGATAGGTCCGAAGGTAGGAACCAGGTTGGTTACAGCGACCAGCACAGAGATCAGGGATACGTAGGGCATATTGAGCATCAGCATAAAAACGGCATTGGCCGCGCCGATGATCAGAGCATCCATCAGGTTGCAGCTGATATACTGCATAAAAACATGGTCGCAGTGTATCCAGAAATCTGTATTCCTGCGATAGACCGCAGAAGAAAGAGCTGCCTTGCGAAGTCTGTCTATGGCAGCTTTGATCCTTTTTTTATCCATAAGAAAATAGATGGCGATCACAAAGCTGATTCCTACATTGGCCAGGGTAGAGCCGACACTGACCGAAGTCTTGAGGATCTTGCCCAGACTGCCCGGCAGCATGGACAGAAGATTCTTTACAGGCTGTTCCAGTGCGTTGGACAGGTCTTCTAAACTGAAAGGCAGGTTGTCTGCCTGGGTTTTGTCAAAGAACTTGTCAACCATCGATATGTAGGCATCCATGTTGGATCCCAGTGTCACAAAGTTGCTGACAACGGAAGGTACCACCGCCACGATGATCAGAATAATGGCCAGCAGGGTGCAGACCACTGCCAGCACGACAGATACCGTGTGGCGAAGGTTCTCCTTTACGATGAGCTTTTCCAGCTTTTTTTCAAAAAAACGTCCGATGGGATTCATCAGGTAGGCAAAGGCTGCTCCTATGACCACCGGAGAGATAAACTGCAGGGCACTGCTGATCATCTCCATGGCGCCCTGTGTTTTAGACAGCAGCAGATACAGGACAACCGCCGAACATGTGGCCAGGACATAGGAAAACCATTGCTGGCTCAGTAAATGCTTTAAATGTTTCATAACCCTCTCCCTTTTTTCTATCTGATAAAACCGCGGTACCGGTTGACACAGGCGTAGATCTCCTGCCTCCGGACCTGGGCCAGATTGCCCGGTTTTCCATTTCTTTTTCCTGGATCTTTCGGCCCTTCCTCTTCCATCTGCAGACAGATTCTCTCAAGCAGGTCTTTTGTCCTGGTCTTCCCATTCTTTTCCAGCTGTTGGGCGACATATCTCATGACATAACTCAGTGTGGCTGTCTGTTCAGGGTCCACAATCTGCTCAACATATTTCAGGTCCACAGTCTGCCTGCCAACAGAGAAACTGTCTCGCCCAAACTGTTTCAGCTTAACCTGATCGTGCTTTCTCTCCAGCTTTCCCGGATTTAAGATCCGTTCTGACTGGTCCCAGGAAGACCTGGTGCCCGGCACTGCAGCTTTCGTCTGCGTTTCCTTCATGCTCTTCCCGCAGATCTTCCCGACCTCCTTCGTGATATCTACAGCCCGGTAGGTATCCATCTGGATGACATGATCCGCTATGGAAAAATAGGCGCCTGAACTGCCGGCCACCAGGATGACGGAAATCCCCAGCTGCTCATACAGAGTCCTCGCCTGGTCGATAAAAGGCGTGATGGGCTCTTTTTCTCTGGCAATCACCGCCTGCATAAGGGCATCTCTGACCATAAAGTTGGTGGCGGAAGTGTCTTCATCAATAAGAAGGACCCTGGCCCCGGAATCCACTGCCTCCACCACGTTGGCAGCCTGGGATGTAGAGCCGCTGGCATCCTCTGTCGAGAAATCTATGGTATCCTTTTTATTGGGAAGATGATTGATAAATGCCGAGATATCCACATGAGAGACGGCTCTCCCATCCTCGGCACGGATCTTCATGGCGGTATGGTCCGTGATCACATACTCCCTGCCATCCCCCGCTATGTGATTATAAACACCCCGCTCCAGGGCTTTCAGGAGAGTAGACTTGCCATGATAACCACCGCCTACGATCAAGGTGATCCCTCTTGGGATCCCCATTCCTGCGACCTGCCCCCTGTGAGGCAAATCCATGACGACCTCCATGGATGCCGGACTCTCAAAGGCAACAGCCCCCTTCATGGGTTTGTCTGATACACCGCTTTCCCGGGGCAGTACAGATCCGTTTGCCACAAAAGCGGCAAGATTCCTCTTAACAAGCTGATCCCTGATGTAGTCCTGGTCTTCAGCCAGATCGGCCACAGCCTGCAGCCTGCCGGGATTCAGATTTCTGTAATACAGGGCCTTCCCGACACAGTCAGGAAGGTAGCTGAAGAGAATCTTCTCAAGCTCAGCTGCATTGATGCTTCTGCCGTTGGCCGGAAAGCCCACCTCGAACCTGGCGGTCACCCGCCTTGCATCGATCTCCAGGGCCGTTCTCCACAGAATCTGCTGCCCGCAGCGTGATATACTCATGAGGCCGCTCTTTCCGGACCCTTTTGCATGAAACATGTATCCGGACAGAGCCCTGCCGAACTCCCGCGTCAGGCAGTCCTGCAATGCGATTCTTTTGCTGGGTCTGTCAAAAAGCTCAGCAGGAAATCCCGCCTGGGTCTGCGGAACTTCCACACTGAGCTTTGATGGTGCTGCAAAGGGATCTCCCTGAACATGTTCAATATGCAGGATATAGCCGGGGAAACGGTAGGAACCCTTCAGGTCCTTATAAGCCGGATAGCTCTTCCTGTGTATCCTCCCCAGCTGCTTTTTTAATATCGCGTCTGTATCCATAATCCTGTCATCATCCTTTATCATGCTGTTATCGCAAACGGCGTCTCTGTAAAAAATGCTGTTTCAGCGCCGTTCACTGTGATCTTCATACTGCTTTCTGAAACTCCCTGAGCTTCTGCTCTGCCGCAGGATTCAGGTGTCTGGGTACCTGGATCTGTACAGTCACATACTGATCCCCTTTAAGATTCGGCCTGTTCATAAAGACAATACCTTTGCCCTTCAGCCGGATCTTAGAACCGGACTGGGTCCCTTTTCGAATCTTGCAGCTGACATTGCCATAGAGGGTCGGGACTATGACCTCCCCTCCGAAAACTGCTGTAGTATAGGGAATCTGCAAGGTCGTATACACATCCTGCCCTTTCCTCTCATATCCTTTCTTCTCACCGACAGTAACTTCAAGGAAGAGGTCCCCGGCTTCGCCTCCGCGAAGTCCCTCCGTCCCTTTGCCGGCCAGTCGGATCTTCTTGCCGGTATCGATTCCTGCAGGGATATGTACCTTCAGGCTGTGGCGTTCACCGCTCTCATCCTGATAGGTAATGACCTTATCACAGCCCGAAACTGCCTCGTCGAAGCTGATGTCCAGGCTGGCGTTGACATCCATGCCTCTTGAAGGCTTCCTGGTAAAGCTTCTGAAGCCATCTCCAAATCCGGAGCGGAAATGGTCTTCATATCCGGAGCGGAAGCCTCCGCCAAATCCCCCTCCGAACATACTCCGGAGCAGGTCATCCATGTCTGCGTCACTGCCCTCATAGTAATACTCTCTATAAGGTCCCTGGCCGGAACCGGCATGCTGGGGATCAAATCCGGCCTGGAAAGCGGCCATGCCGAACTGGTCATAAAGCTTTCTTTTCTCTGGTTCACTCAATATCTCATATGCCTCAGTGATCTCTTTAAACTTTTCTTCCGCTGACGCATTATTTTTGTTTGTGTCCGGATGATATTTCTTGGCCAGCTTACGGTACGCCTTTTTGATGGCAGCCTGATCGGCATCTTTGTCAAGTCCAAGAACTTTATATAAATCTTTATTCTGTGCCATAAGCTCACTCCTCCTTACAACTTGTGTTCTACTTGTAATATAACACCTCGTCACCTCCCCGTCAATCAGGAAGAAAAGGTAATCTGTGAACTTTTTGTGAACTTATCTAAGGCACCAGGTTCTTCACTCTGCCTATGGAGATATAACCGTCAAGGACCGCCTGCAGGTCGCTTCCCTCCGGGCCCGTCTCAGGATAGCGGTACACTGCATTGATCCGGATCTCATCATCAGAGATCTGCTCTCTCTCATAATGATGGAAGTAGTATTCCTGCGGGGCCAGGCTGCGGTTAAAAAGGATTCCTTTTACATCGTCCGCAGATCCTCCGGGAAAGTTGACATTCCAGATCTCATCAGGTCCAATCTCTTTCTTAAGAAGCATCCGGGTGATCTCATGAAAGTATGCCTCCGGCACCTGGAAGTCCGCTCCCTTTGCCAGGGACCAGGCAATAGATCTGACACCCCGCATAGCTCCTTCCGCAGCTGCTCCGAAGGTGCCTGAATAGGCCACATCCCTGCTGAGGTTATAGCCTACGTTCATCCCGGAAAAAACCAGGTCCGTCTTCCCGGGGACCAGACACTGGATCCCAACCTTGACGCAATCCGCAGGTGTACCGTTCAGACAGTATGCATGGACGCCTTTAATCGGAAAATCCGCCTCCCGCTTCAACACCAGCTCATTGCTCACAGTCACCCTGTGGGACATGGCACTGCACTCTTTCTCAGGTGCGACAACCCACACCTCTCCAAATTCCATTGCCAGCTCTGCAAGTTTAATCACATGAGGGCATTTTATTCCGTCATCATTGGTCACAAGTATACGCATCCTGCTTTTCTTCCTCCTGTATTCATCTAAAAAAGCCCCGGTGTTCCTGATTGCCGGAGGCCTTATTCTCCTGTCTTTTCTGATTATAACGCAAATAATCCGGCCGGGCAAGTGAGACATGCCCCTCTTGACAGGGCATGGCCATATTGATACAATCAATCCAATAAATTACCAAGGGAGTGGAAGATGGAAGCTTTATTGGTCTTTATATTGAACAGTATCCTGCTGGGAGTCGGTCTTGCCATGGACGCCTTCTCCGTATCACTGGCCAACGGTTTGCATGAGCCCTTTATGAGGCGGCGGAGGATGTGCCTTGTCGCAGGTGTCTACGCAGCTTTCCAGTTTATTATGCCTCTGGCGGGATGGTTCTGCGTACATACAGTTGTTGAGCGCTTCCATTTCTTTGAACGATTTATTCCCTGGATCGCCTTCTTTCTCCTGTTATACATCGGCGGCAGCATGATCCTTGAGAGCAGGAAAGAAGGGGAAGAGGCACAGACCGCGAGCAGTCTGACCGCGGGGACACTGATCCTGCAGGGGATTGCCACTTCTATCGATGCGCTCTCGGTAGGCTTTACCATCGAGCATTATCAGTTTCCTGCAGCCTTCTTCTGCGCCTCCATCATAGCAGTTGTCACCTTCCTTTTGTGTCTTTCCGGCCTGCATCTGGGCAAACAGTTCGGCACGCGTTTTTCAGGAAAAGCCACCCTCGTGGGAGGGGTGCTTCTGATCGGGATCGGTGTGGAAATACTTATACGTGGATTATTTTTGTAAAGGTGTGATTATTTTTTTCTTGAAATGAGAGGAGAACTATTATAGAATAGTACTGCGGACCACTGAGCTATTCAGGGTTTCGTTTTCTTTACTATCTAAACTAAAAGGAGGATTTTACTATGGCATACGTTATTTCTGATGAATGTATCTGCTGTGGAACATGCGAAGGCGAATGTCCTGCTGGCGCAATCTCTGAGGGAGACGGCAAGTTCGAAATCGATGCTGATTCCTGTATGGATTGCGGCGCTTGTGCAGCTGTCTGTCCCGCTGGTGCCATTGACCAGGCTTAATCATTTAAAGAGATTTTTTCATTATAAAACGCTGCCCGTCAGGCAGCGTTTTATATTTTTTATTCATTAATCAGGAAAGCCTCGGCCTTCCTGGCGGCGGATCTATCTCTTACCTGTTACGCTCCTTATTGGCAAACTTGGTGTACTGTCCCAGCCATACCAGCTCTATACTACCGGTGGCACCGTTTCTCTGTTTGGCCACGATGACCTCTGCCAGATTCTTCTTTTCCGTGTCCGGATTATAATACTCATCCCTGTATAAAAACATGACGACATCCGCATCCTGTTCAATGGCCCCTGATTCCCTGAGGTCAGAAAGCATCGGTTTGTGATCCTGTCTGGCTTCCACCGCACGGGAAAGCTGTGAGAGAGCAATGATAGGAATATTCAGCTCTCTGGCCAGCATCTTCAAAGCACGCGAGATCTCGGAAATCTCCTGCTGCCTGGACTCATTGCGCCGGGCGGCACTCCCGCTCATAAGCTGAAGATAATCAATGACAACCAGATCAATATCCTGGGACTGCTTGTATTTACGGCATTTGGAACGAATCTCGGACAGACTGGTGGCGGTGTCATCAAGAATCAGCCTGGAATTGCCGATCAGGGAGGCTCCTTCCAGAAGCTTCTCCCAGTCAGAATCCCTCAGTTCCCCTGTCCTGATCTGCTGGGAATCCACCATGGCCTCGGAGGCCATCAGCCTCGTCACCAGCTGTTCCTTGGACATCTCCAGACTGAACATGGCCACACAGCGCCCGTCCTTGAAAGCGGCATGCTGGGCAATATTCAGCACGAAAGCGGTCTTTCCCATGGCGGGTCTGGCTGCCACCAGAATCAGCTCTGCGGGGTGGAGCCCCGTGAGCATATAGTCCAGCTCGATAAAGCCGGTCGCAATGCCCGTCACTCTTCCCCTGGTCCTGGCCGCCTCTTCGATGGCATTGAGAGAATTGAGGACGATTTCCTGGATAGGTACAAAATCCGACAGCCTGTTCCTGTTCTGAAGAAGATTAAATATATCCTTTTCTGTCTTTTCCAGGATCTCGGCAGTATCCTCCTTGCCGAGATAACAGTCGTTGCCGATCTCCTCCGTGGTCCTGATCAGAGCTCTCAGAGTGGCTTTTTCATGAACAATCCGGGCATACTCCCGAATATTGGCAGAGGTGGAAACCGCATCCACCAGGTCACGGAAAAAGTCCAGACTGGTCAGGGTCTCCGGAACATCCTTCTCTTTCAGCTTATCCTGAAGGGTGATGAGGTCTACCGCCTTCCCCTCCCGGTAAAGCTCAATCATGGCTTCAAACAGGATGCCGTACTGCCGCTGATAAAAGTCCTCCTTCACCAGCATGTCCTCTGCTTCCACGATAGCATCTCTGTCCATCAGCATGGCGCCCAGAACAGACTTTTCGGCCTCTTCATTATGCGGTTGTATTCTTTTTATAAAGTTCTCATCCAGTTCAGGCATACTATTTCCTATCGGCTGATCTTCCAATGGCTCCGGCTGTCGGTTCTACTGTTCTGCAACGTGTACTTTCAGTTCACCGGTCACCTTCGGATGCAGTTTGATCTTGACAACATGCGTGCCGAGGCTTCTAATCGGCTCATCAACAGAAATCTTCTTCTTATCGATCTCATAGCCAAACTGAGTCTTTACGGCAGCTGCAATCTCCTTGGTGGATATGGCGCCAAAAGTCCTGCCGCCTTCTCCCACTTTCATCTTCACTTCGACGGTTTTATCAGCCAGTGCCTCTGCGAGATCTCTGGCTGCGGCAAGCTGCTCGGCTGCTATCCTGTCCCGGTTAGCTTTCTGGAGCTTCAGGTCATTGATGTTTTTCTGGGTCGCCTCAACCCCGAGCTTCCTGGGAATCAGGTAATTGCCGGCGTATCCGTTATTGACTTCAACCATATCGCCCTTCTTACCTAATGATTTGACATCCTGCAGCAATATCACTTTCATAATACAATAAACCTCCTCTATATCTCCCCATCCTGTTTCATCTGTAACAGAAGGTCCTTCAGCTTTTCCTTCACATCCTCTAATGCTGCGTTCTTGATCTGGGCCGCTGCTACCTGCATGTGCCCGCCGCCTCCGAACTTCTCCATAACAACCTGAACATTCAGGTCATCGATCGACCTGGCACTGATATAAATCCAGTCAGGCAGCTTTGTCACCACAAAACTGGCGCGGATCCCCTGGACATCCAGCAGGTTATTGGCAGCCTTGGCCCCAATCACAGTGGCACCAGGAATATCCTCCCCGTTAAAGGTGGAGATGGCAAACTCATCAAGATATACCTCCGCGGTATTGATGATCTCTGCTTTCTTCCTGCAGGACTCCATATCCTCCCGGAACATCTTGCGGACTCTGGCAACATCTGCCCCTGCCCTCCGCAGGTAGGCCGCAGCCTCAAAGGTCCTGACGCCTGCCTTGACCACAAAGTTGTCTGTATCCACGAGGATACCGGAGTACAGGGCATCCGCCTCTTCCGGCCTCAGCTTCGGCTTGTCCGGGATATACTGGAGTATCTCGGCAACCATCTCGCAGGCTGAGGAGGCATAGGGTTCAACATAAGATACGACGGTGTTCTTTATGGTGTCAGTGGCCTGCCTGTGGTGGTCAAGGACCACGATGGTCTTCTCCAGTCTCACAAGCTCCGGACACTCTGTCATACCCGGCCTGTTGACATCGACAACAACCAGCATGGAATTGGTGTCCCGCAGGCTCAGTGCCTGGTCTCCGCTGATGAAAATCTCATCTTCCTCCTCCTGATGTCCCTTAAAGACTTCCGAAACGATCGGCTGTATGGAAGGAGAATGCCTGTCCATCACAATATAGGCTTTCTTGTTGAAGGTAAGGGCGAGCCTGTATATACCCAGGGCTGCCCCGATGCAGTCAGCGTCCGGGATCCTGTGGCCCATGATAAAGACCTTGTCATGGGTCAGTATGAGCTCTCTTAAAGCATGGGCTTTCACCCTGGCTTTCACTCTGGTACTCTTCTCTACTTTCTGGCTCCTGCCGCCGTAATAGGAAATCGAATCTCCGTCACGGACCACTGCCTGATCTCCGCCCCGTCCAAGGGCCAGATCCATGGCGATACGGGCGCTCTCATAGGTCTCCAGGTAGCCCGGCGCATTCACGCCCACCCCGATGCTGAGCGTGACAGAGAGGTCATTTCCGATGTTGGTGCTTTTGACCTCGTCCAGCAGGGAGAACTTGGACTGCACCAGAATATCCAGATTCTTTTCCTCAAAGACAAAGAAGAAC
>CADBNQ010000212.1 GCA_902796045.1 uncultured Lachnospiraceae bacterium
ATTAACCAAAAAAACAAATGGTTACATTTACATTCAGGGGTAAATATGGTATCCTTTTTTATATGATTATTGGACTAGTAATAAAATCTTTTCACCTCTCTTAGGAGGGGGTCTCAATCTGAATCTGACGAAAGAATGCAGAGGTCAAGTATGATAAGAAGAGTTGATTCGCATGTCACCATGCAGAAAGTGATACCTGGTGTAAATGACCGCTACCGGGCTTTGTGGGAGGTGCCGGAAGAGCACCGGAGCCTGGGCCTGATTTCCTGTGATATCGAGGATGTCATGGATTTCGCCCTGGACGATGCGTCAAGAAAAGCGCAGATCAAGGTTCTCCATGTTGAGACGGTATACGGAGGAGCCGATTATTCCTGGAGCAGGTACGGCGGTGAGATCACCGCAGTGATCTCCGGCCCCAGGGTTGAGGATGTCAGGAGCGGACTGATGTACACCAGGGACTATATCGAGCACAAGTGCGGTTCCTACATCATCAATGAAGATGCTTCCATGTCTTATTTTGTCGATTTCCTTCCCAGGGCCGGACTCTATAACCAGGAAAGATTCGGACTTCCTGAAGGCACTGCTCTGGCCAAGCTTGTGGCGCCGCCGGTGGAAGCCACCTACGCCCTTGACAAGGCCTTAAAAGCGAGCAATACCAGGATCCTGGAGTTTTATGAGGCTCCGACCAGAG
Organism: uncultured Lachnospiraceae bacterium; assembly: GCA_902796045.1. Taxonomy (GTDB): domain Bacteria; phylum Bacillota; class Clostridia; order Lachnospirales; family Lachnospiraceae; genus Anaerobutyricum. The sequence continues at coordinate 692 of CADBNQ010000212.1, forward strand.
TCAATACAGGCGGCGCCCTCCTGTGCGGCACGGAAGCTGCCTGCCGGTCAGCTGTGGAAGCTTTCCGGGATGCGGTAGCCTATTGTTACGCCCATCCCATGCTTCTTGATTCCTGACAGACAGGTTCAGGGAAACATAAGAGATCAATATAAAACCAATTCGATCATTATAACAGGAGAAGACCTATGAAGATCATGCCAGTAAAGACCCATGTCTTATCACAGAAAATTATCGCCAATGTCACACCGGAACTTGCCAAAGTCTACCAGGTACCCTCTGACCATCGCAGCATCGGCTTTTTTGCCACTGATAATGATGACGTGGCCTATCTTGCTGCCGATGATGCCACCAAGAAGGCCAACATCAAGGTCCTCCATGCCGAGACTTACTACGGAGGACAGCTCTGCTCCTGGAGTAAATACGGCGGCAGCGTGTTTGTCCTCTTCTCAGGCCCTAAGGTGCAGGACGTAAGGAGCGGGATGGCCTATATCAACGATTACGTAGAGAACCAGTCTGAGCTATATTGTTTTGACGGAGACAGCGGGACAGCCTTCTATGCTGCCTGTGTCCCCAGAGCAGGCAAGTATTATCAGGAGCTCTACAACATCCCTGCAAACATGGCTTATGCCTACCTGGTCGGCGGTCCCATAGAGACCAACTTTGCACTGGACAAGGCACTCAAGGCCAGTGACACCAGGATTGCCCACTACTGGTACCCGCCCAGCCATGCCAACTCCAGCGGTGCCGTCCTCTACGGTACCGAGTCAGCCTGCCGGTCAGCGGTCAACGCTTTCGTCGATCATCTGAAGGCTGCCATAGAACACCCGCTGAACATCTGATCGCCGGCACTGAGCAGTCCTGTTATTTCAGCAAACTCATGCCAGGTTGATTGTTGACAAAATCAAAAAGCATTCTATCCGGATCATCACTTATTGGTCTGCTGGTCCGGGTAGGATGCTTTTTTAGAATAATTGTTTCTTACTGAAAATTCAATCGGAATCGTCTCGACGATTCCGCGCGAGTTGCGCAAGGCCAAAGGCATCTTACAGTTCATGATAGTAGGGGCATATGTTCTCATAATGTCCATCTTTCATCCTGAAACCTTTCGGAATTGTTCCGAGCTGGACAAAGCCCAGTCTTTCATACAGATGTCTTGCATGGATATTACTTTCAACCACTGCGTTGAACTGGAGTATGCCGAACCCGAGCCGCTTTGCCTGAACAAGACAGTCTTTGACCAGTTTCTCTCCAATATGCCTGCCCCTGCAGGCTGAGCTGACTGCGTAACTCGCATTACATATATGTCCGCAGCGGCCCACATTGTTGGGGTGCAGTATGTACAGGCCTATGACATTTCCTTCCTCCTCAGCGACACCACAGTAGGTCTGTTCCCCAAAAAAAGCTTCTCCTGAAGTCTGGTCAAGTGTTTCCACCTGTGGAAAGGCAATCCCGTCTTCAACCACCTCATTCCAGATGGCGATCATCTCTTTCAGATCATCTGCCTGATACTCTCTTACTATCATTCCTCTGTTCCACCTCTTCTGTCCTTCACTTTGTATTCGTAAATCAATTGATCATAGGTCCTATCGCCGACTTTGAGGCCGTCTTTCTCGACAGCCGCAAGCTGCATCCCACACTTTTCAAGCACTCTCCGGGACCCGGTGTTCTCCCCGGCAGTCCAGGCAGTCACACAGTCGATACCCTCATTTTCAGTCAGGTATTTCAGCACTTCCTTCAAAGCCTCCGTCGCACAGCCGCGTCCCTGCCAGGCTTTGACAACACTGTAACCCACTTCGATCTTATTATTCACAGGATCATAATCATAAGCGCCGATGGTCCCGATCAGGACATCATCCACATCCATCACCCAGGAATAGGCATGCTCGTCATCATAACTGTCGATAAACCTGCGAACAGTATCCTGCGCCATCTCCAGTGTCGCATATGGATTCCATCCCGAGTATTGATACATGGCCGGATCTGTACCGAGACGACGGTACAGAGGTTCGGCATCTTCAGGTGTATATCTGCGCAGGGTCATCTGGTCCGTACACAATTCAACCGTTCCATGCACCTCAATCTCCTCAACAGACTCGATCTGCGAGTTATATATAAGACAATCTTCTATGAACAGACCATCTTCATCTCCGCCATACTCATGCATTAAAAACTCATGATTGCCATAACTGGCCATGCCTGTGAATGTGTCTCCGTAGATGTCCCTGATGTGGACGTGCTTTTTTTCATATTTTGATAGATTCATATGGCCTCCTAAGGGGACGATCAGGGGGACGATCAGGGGACGATCAGGGGACGGTTCTTTGATTGGCTTTGAGGGCTTTCTTCAAATCCAATCAAAGAACCGTCCCCTGATCGTCCCTATTCATCGCAGGCATTGTTATCGATCACCCTGGCGATTCTTAAATCTGGGATGAGCCACAGAAGGATGACTCCAACCAGACAGGGAAGAAACAGGTAGCGAAGGGGGTTCGGTGCAAAGATGGACAGACCCAGAGCTGTTAACTGCAGCAGCAGGGTGGCCGCCTCTTTCCTGCTTTCATTTACCACCCTTTTAACGATGACACAGTCAGCAGCATGAACGATAATCTGCTGCAAAAAAATATAAGTAATGGTTACTGCCAGGTTAATGATGATATAGACAGTCACAGGCAGCCTGCCAAACCCGGTCTTGCTGACCCAGTCCGTGCTGACCGGTATTAAAGAGAGGAAAAAGAGCAGCAGGAGGTTGGCCCACATGATCTTTCCGCTCACCTTTTTCAGCACATGAAACAAATGATGATGATTATTCCAAAATGTGCCGACAAACATAAAGCTTACCACGTAGCTGATGAATGACGGCATTAAGGCTGCCAGGCTTGATATACTCTCTCCGGCCGGCGGGGTAAGCTGCAATACCATGATCGTAATGATGATCGCCATCACCCCGTCGCTGAACGCTTCTGTTCTGTTTCTCGGCATTATGTCACCTCTGTAGGGGGACGGTTCTTTGATTGGCTAAATCAAAGAACCGTCCCCTGATGTTTTTTCGTAATCTTCCTGACTGATAATATCGTCACTGATATTATAAGTGCCTCTCGCCAGTCTTTTGGCTGTATCCTTGTTGTTGACTGCAAATAAGGTATTACCTGTATTATCATCAATAATCTTATATCTTCCCGTTCTGTCCAGGGTGCCACTATCTACTATAACGCCGCCTGAAACACCTTCCAATTCATCCAGATTAATTTTCTTCTTATCCATAATAATTCTCCTCTCATATTCTAAGTACACTCAGGTAAATGTCAATTGAAATCTGATGAAATTATAATACCATAATAGTTGATTATCAGCACGTCAATCGTAAGCATTTTCTGAATTTTATGATGCCTCCTAACCTAAGACTGAATAAATGATAATCCCGCTAATTATCAATATCAGGGCAAATATCTTCAGCCCACCGATCCTCTCTTTAAAAATCGTCACACCGAAGATTGTGACCCAGATATATCCTGTTGCTTCCAGAATTGGTCCCATGGAAAGCGGTACCACTTTATAAGCATATATACTGATTAATGTGGCGCTGAAGAATATAGCATAAGCTATTATCACACGCACATTGAGATACTCCTTAATGATAGAGCTATATTCTTTTTCAGCTGACTTTTTCAATAGAACCTGGGCTGCTGCACTGATAAAATCACCAAGCATCATGATCAAAGAGAACAGGAATAATCTTTTATTCATCCCCGCTCTCCTCCTGCCTGCCATATGCGTACCCATATAGGGCAATTCCAATCAGAACAAATGCACCACCGATGATTTTACCTGCGGTAAGATGTTCATGAAATATTAGAATACCATAGATACAGCCCCAGATGACTGAAACAGCTTTATTAGCATAAGCAACAGAAAGAGGCATCCGCTTTATAAACTGCTGCCAGCCGATTGCATAAAAGGCCAGAAGTAGTATCTGGGCA
>CADBNQ010000213.1 GCA_902796045.1 uncultured Lachnospiraceae bacterium
ATCTGCCGGTACATGACCTCAGAAATGTACTGTTTCATCATTCATGACAGCCATTTTTATGGGCTCCGCTACGCGAACTCGCTTCGCTCAGACACACTGCAGAGCCCAAAATGTCTGTCATTTCGGTGAGAAACAGTTGACATTTCTTCACACAGTACCGGTCAGATATCCGCTGATATACAGACAGAAGCACATATGTTGGTATGGGAAGTTAAAGTAAGGAGATTTTTATGGTCAGGGAATTATATATATTAGGCACAGGAACTGCAACAGTCTCAAAATATGTAAATACCTCCTGTGTCCTTGACAATGGAAAGGAACTGTTTCTAACAGATGGCACCGGCGGTGCGGAAATCCTCCAATGTTTTGACAGGCTGAATCTGGATTGGCGGAAGCTCCATCATGCCTTTTTATCCCATGAGCATACAGATCATTTCCTTGGCATGGTCTGGGCAGTTCGGATGGTGGCAGAGTATCTGGAGCTGGATGATTATGAAGGAGATTTTTTCCTCTACGGACACAGTGAAGTGCTGGATAAGATGCGGGCTGTATGCCGGATGCTCCTCAAAAAGAGAAGTCAGGAATTCCTGGACCGCAGGATCTTCTTTGTTCCGGTCTTTGACCACGAAGAGAGACAGATACTTGAATATAAACTGACCTTTTTTGATATCGAGTCCAGGAAGGCAAAGCAATACGGTTACCATCTGCAGTGGGAAGACGGGACCCGGCTGGTATTTGCAGGGGATGAACCATTAAGTCCCAACGGGGAGAAGTATTGCGATCAGGTCGACTGGCTGCTGCAGGAAGCTTTTTGTCTCTATGATGAAGAACCTCTTTACCATGCCTATCAATTCAGCCACCAGACGGTAAAGGAAGCAGCCCAGAAGGCAGAAAGAAACCATGTGAAGAACCTGATTCTGTGGCATACAGAAGACGGGACCTATGGAAAGAGACGGGAACTATATACCAGAGAGGCCGAGGAATATTATCATGGCCGCATCTGGATTCCCGATGACGGTGATATCATTCGACTGAATGAATTTTGAAAAGCACAGTATGAAGCATCACTTCGGAGGTGTTTTTTTTATCTCATAGATAATTATCTAAAACTTCCCACATGAGAACTGTATAGAGTCTGTCATCAGCGGTATCTGCCGGTACATTTCTTCACACAGTACCGGTCAGATATCCGCTGATTTACAGACAGAAGCACATATGTTGGTGTGGAAAGTTTTAGTAATTTATCAAGTAAATGAAGGCAAAGCATTACTTCCATATCTATATAACACACTCTGACCATGTTGACAACCACGTTTGCTTTGCCATCACCTCAGAGGAACTTCTTAAAATGCCGCTGAAAATCGTCAAATGGTTGACCGCTACCGCCAGATGTAATATAATAAATAACAAGGATTCTTCGTTTCATAACCCTTTTTTTCTCCATGTCCTGACAAATAGAGAAGAAAGGGTATTTTTTGTTGTCATTATATTATAACAGGAGAAATGTATGCTGTTGGAACTGGATTACGTTGGACTGATTTATCAGACTCCGGAGGCGGAGAAAGAGGCAGTCCGGGATGTAAGCTTTGGAATAGAAGAGGGAGAGTTTGTGAGTCTGGTCGGGCCGTCAGGGTGCGGCAAATCTACACTTCTGTATCTGATCGCCGGTTTGGAACGACCTACATCAGGGGAGGTAAGGCTTCACGGGAAGCCCATCACAAAGCCGACTCCGGCTATCGGATATATGCCTCAGCAAGACCAGCTTTTTCCCTGGCGTACCATTCGATCCAACGTGAATCTGGGACTTGAAATTCAAAAAAAAAGTCCCGCATGTTATGATCGGGCGGAGGAACTGATGAAAAAGTACGGAGTCCTGGATGTTGCGTCCATGACGCCAGATCAGCTTTCCGGAGGTATGAGGCAGCGCTGTGCTCTGATTCGGACCCTGGTGACAGACCCGGAATTTCTGCTCCTGGACGAGTCTTTCTCGGCACTGGATTACCAGACGCGGATTGCGGTATCCATCGATACCCGCTCTATCATCAAAAGGGAACATAAGACTGCCCTGCTTGTTACCCATGACATCTCTGAGAGCCTGATGCTTTCAGACCGGATCATTGTGATGACGAAAAGCCCCGGAAGGATCCATGCCATCCACGATCTTTCCGCTTTGAAGGACATTCCTCCTGAGCAAAGGATGGAGCAGGCAGAGTATCAGCTGCTTCTGAAGGAAATATGGAAGGAGTTGGACATCCATGGATGAAAAGAATTCCGTAACAGAACTGCGCGCAGAATACCTGCGCCGGCAGAAAAACCAACGGCTGCTGATATATGCTTTGAGGATCGCGATACTGATTCTGATCGTCACGCTGTGGGAGCTGCTGACAACCAGGGGCGTTCTGAATCCCTTCATTTTCAGCAGCCCAAGCAGAATACTGGCCACCCTTGGGAAACTGTCCGTGTCCGGACAGCTTCGGCTTCACGTCACCACCTCGATCATCGAGACCGTTGCCGGTTTCTTAAGCGGTACTGCAGCGGGAATACTTATCGCTGTTTTGCTGTGGTGGAATCCGGTGGCTTCCAGGGTGCTGGATCCCTATCTGGTGGTGCTGAATGCCTTGCCAAAAACGGCTCTGGGGCCGATTTTCATCGTCTGTATGGGCGCTGGAGTGGGATCAATTATTGCCATGACTCTGGCGATTTCCCTGATCGTGACCATACTCAATGTTCTGGATGGATTCAACCGGACCGATGCTGATAAGCTGAAACTGATGAGGACTCTGGGGGCCGGACGGCTGCAGATATTCCTGAAACTGGTGCTTCCGGCAAACCTGTCCACCATTGTAAATGTATTAAAAATCAATATCGGGCTGTCCTGGGTGGGGGTGATTACCGGTGAATTCCTGGTATCAAAGGCCGGTCTGGGCTACCTGATCGTTTATGGATCACAGGTGTTCAAGATGGATCTTGTAATGACATCAGTGGTGGTTCTGGCCCTGTGCGCCGCCATTATGCATATAATGATCCTGCTGATTGAAAGAGCAGTCCGAAAGCGGTTCGGAATCGTGTGATCTCACTGATTTCAT
>CADBNQ010000214.1 GCA_902796045.1 uncultured Lachnospiraceae bacterium
TATCCGGACATCGGGAATATCAGTGATGTCCACCATCATCTGATCCATACAGACCCTCCCCAGTATTCTGGCTTTCTGGCCCCGGATCAGCACCCAGCCCTTGTTGGACAGGCTTCGGGGATAGCCGTCGGCATAGCCGATGGAAACGGTGGCGATACGGCAGGGGTGATCCGTGACATAAGTCGCTCCATAGCTGACACCGCGGTTCATCTCAGGTTCCATGATGTTGACGACTCTGCTTCTCCATGCCAGGGCCGGGCTGAGCGCTACAGTCCTGACATCCACCTCATCAGAAGGAATGAGTCCATATAAAATGATCCCTGCCCTGACCATGTCGTAGCGGTGGTGGTCAAACTCCATGATCCCCGCACTGTTGCAGATATGCTTCACCGGAATATGGATGCCCGCTTCGGAAAGCATGGACACGAAATGATCGTAGCGTTTCATCTGTTCATAGGTATAGGCCTTGTTGGCCATATCCGCACAGGACAGGTGGGTAAAAAGTCCCTGCAGAGTCAGACCCGGGAGGGCCGCCATCTCCTTAACCGCTGCAAAGCCTGTTTCGTCCGGAGAAAGGCCGATCCTCGTCATGCCGGTATCCAGAGCGATGTGGATCCGGGCTGTTTTTCCCGCCTTTACTGCTGTTTCGGACATCTTCTTTGCCGTTTCCAGAGAGTAGATCGTCTGATCGACATCATACCGGAGATTCAGGTCATATAAGGACGGCGTATTATAGCCAAGCACCAGGATCGGCTGTCTGATATGGGACAGCCTCAGTTCTACGGCCTCTTCGATGGTGGCGACACCGAAATAATCTGTGATATCTTCAATATAATGGCTGATGGGCACTGCTCCGTGCCCGTAACCATCTGCCTTGATCACGGCCATCACTTTTATGCCGTCTCCGGCCTTCTCTCTGATGTTAAGCATGTTCCGGCGGATTGCGTCAAGATCAACATCACACCAGGTTCGTAAGTATTCTCCCATAGTTTCTATCCTTTCTTCAGGATATTTACCTCCCGGTAAACATCTCTTTTACTGAGTCCTCTGTCCTTTGCCACCTGCTTCATGGCTTCCTTCCTGTCTGATCCCTGGTCCAGGTAGAGCTTAAGATGTTCTTCCAGGGAAAGGGCCTCCCAGCTTCTTTGCTCTTCCTCCAGGAGTTCTCTGCCGGACCGCCCTTCAAAAAGGAGCACGTACTCCCCGCGGGGCTCCCTCTCCTCGTAGAAGGCTATGATCTCATCCAGATTCCCCTGCATGGCGCTCTCATGTTTTTTGGTCAGTTCCTTGCAGACAGTCATCCGTCTGTTTCCCAGGACTTTCCGGCATTCCCGCAGGGTGTTCTTCAGATGATGCGGTGCTTCGTAAAGAATGATCGTCCTGGTTTCGTCTCTCCACTCCTCCAGGATCCGGGCCCTCTCCTTTTTATCGCGGGGGAGAAAGGCTTCAAAAGCAAACCTTCTGGTGGGAAGTCCTGAGATGGTCAGAGCTGTGATGCAGGCGCTCGCCCCCGGCAGCGATGTCACAGGGATTCCTTCCCTGAGGCAGCCGGCGACCAGTTCTTCTCCCGGGTCCGATATGCCCGGGGTGCCCGCGTCAGTGACCAGAGCTATATCCAATCCGGCCTTCAGCTTCTCCAGTAGACTGTCTGTCTTTTCCGCTTTATTATATTCATGATAGCTGGTCATCTTTGTCCTGATCCCAAAATGATTCAGCAGCTTCAGGCTGTTTCTGGTATCTTCCGCCGCGATCAGGTCAACTTCCTTTAAAGTGCGAAGAACCCGGAGTGTGATATCCTCCAGATTCCCGATCGGTGTCGCACACAGATATAAAGTTCCTGTCATAATTCACTCCTGCACGGCCGCGTCCGCTATTACCGGACCGGGGGACTTACCGGATCCTCCGCTGCCGTAAATCTTGTGTATCTCCTCTGTATAAGCGCCGTTCCTCCTGTAGACGATCAGGGGCGGCTCCACCGTGATCCTCTGCCTGCCCCCCTTGACGGCATCGATCAGAACCATGTTGGGTTCCTTGTCCAGATAGGGGTATACCAGCCTCATCCGTTTCGGTTCCAGCTTATACTCTTTAAGGCAGCTGAGGATCTCCGCAAGCCTGAAAGGACGGTGGACCATGATAAAATGACCGGCTGGTTTCAGCAGCCATTTTGCCGCCGATACCACATCCGTCAGGCTGCAGCATATCTCATGTCTGGCGATGGCCTTTTCAGGGTCTTTGTTGGTCAGTCCGTGATCTCCGGTCATGTATGGCGGATTGCAGGTCACATAATCAAAAGTGCCCTGAGGATAAGCCTCTTTTACCTGGCGGACATCTCCCTGACTGATACATATCCTGTCATCCAGGCCGTTCATCCTGACACTCCGCATGGCCATATCGGCATAATACGCCTGATACTCAATCCCGCTGATCCGGCCGGTTTCGTATCTGGCCGCCAGCAGTATGGGGATCACCCCTGTCCCGCTGCAAAGGTCCATCACGACAGCACCCTTTCTGATATGGGCATAGTCTGACAAAAGAACCGCATCCATCCCAAAGCAGAAGCCTCTGCTGCTCTGGATCAGCCTGTAGCCTTTGATCTGCAGGTCATCAATCCTCTCATACTCCTTAAGTTCTGTCTTTTCCATATCAGCCCAGCCTTTTTTATCAGGAAAGCTTTGTTTTTCTTTCTTTTTTCTCCAATGCCTCAAGCTTCTTCAGTTCAGCGTCCACTTTTCCCTTATCCTTTTTACGTCTTGGATGGAAGCTCAGCTCGGAGGAATTGTACTCAATCAGTTCCTTCTCTCCTTTATCATCCGTGATTACGACCTTGACCTTCTGGCGGAGGATATTGACGCTCTGGACCACACCCTTGCCGCCTTCAGGAAGCTTAACCTCGTCACCTGGATTCGGCAGCTTCCTGTTGAGATATTCGTAGGTATCCTGTTCGTTCTTCAGACAGCACATCAGCCTTCCGCAGGCACCGGAGATTTTGGTGGGATTCAGGGAGAGGTTCTGCTCCTTGGCCATCCTGATGGACACCGGGATAAACTCCGAGAGGAAGCAGTTGCAGCACAGCTCTCTTCCGCAGATGCCGATGCCTCCTTTGATCTTGGTCTCGTCCCGGACCCCGATCTGCCTGAGTTCGATCCTGGTCTTAAAAACAGAGGCAAGGTCTTTCACAAGCTCCCTGAAATCGATTCTCCCGTCTGCTGTAAAATAAAACAGGACCTTATTGTTATCAAAGGTATATTCGCAGTCGACCAGCTTCATCTCAAGCTTATGTTTGGCAATCTTATCCAGACAGATATCAAAAGCCTCTTTTGCTTTGAGGATATTCTTCTCATGGGTCTTTGTATCCTCCGATGTCGCAATCCTGATGACAGGCTTGAGAGAGGCAATGATCTTTTTTTCCTCAACCATACGGCTGCCCAGAACCACTTTTCCGTACTCCACTCCGCGGGCGGTCTCCACAATCACATTGTCTCCCAGCTGAACGGGGAGCTTTCCCGGAGAAAAGAAGTATATTTTCCCATTGTCCCGGAAACGTACTCCGATGACCTCCTTTTTGACGACTTCCTTTTTATTATCCATAACAGCCTCCATTTATCTCTTGTCAGATTCCTCTCGAAATCTGTTCTTTATACTAATATGAAGCATCTCCACAGCCGCTTCAAAATTGACATTTGCCCGGAGTCTCTTCTCTGTATGTCTGATCTCCTCCAGGATATCGTTAACCCCTTCACAGTTCAGGGCCTTTGCCTGTCTGCCCAGGATCGGAGCTTCTTCTTTAAAAATCAGCTGACTTTCATCTCCCAGCGCCTTCAGCACCAGGATATCCCGAAACCAGATGGTCAGGATATCCAGATAATCCCGGAAGTCATCCTTCAGACTGCCGGACTCTCTAATCCGGCTGATGATCTCGTAATCCCTCAGCGTATGGATCTCCCTCAGCATCTTAAAGGCGGTTTCCTTTAATCCTGAAAACGCTGCCGATAAGGCTGCCTGCCTGGCCCTGCCGATATTGCCCATGGCAAAAGCCGCCGGGAATCCAGTTTTCTCTTCAGGGATCCCGCATTCCCCGGTCAGGTACTCTATGACGGTCCTGTCAGGGACCGGCCTGGTGGAAAGGAGAACGCATCGTGACCGGATCGTAGGGAGAAATGCCCCCCGGTTTGCCGTAAGGAGGAAAATCACCGCATAGCGCGGCGGCTCCTCTATCGTCTTTAGAGCTGCATTCTGGGCGGCCGGGGTCATCCTCTCCGCTTCATCGATGATATAGATCTTCCATGGTCCCTTGTAGGGCATGATATCCACCGTGCTGACCATCTGCTCGCGGACCTCATGGACACCAATCGTCCCCGCTTTCTCCTGGCCCACCCACAGGACATCCGGATGATCCCGGTGTTCCATCATGATACAGGACCTGCAGCGGCCGCAGGCCGTAAGCCCCTCCGGCCCCATAATCGGTGTCTCGCACTGGAGCAGCCGGGAAAGGGCACGGGCTATCAGCTTCTTGCCGCTCCCTTTCTCCCCTTCCAGAATGTAAGCATGGGATACTGTCCCGTTCCTGACAGCTGTCCGGAAATACTTCTTTAACTCTTCGTTGCCAAGGATCCGATCCATCACTGCTCCCTGCCTGCCAGATATCCGATCTCTCTGCGGATCCGGTCCTGGATCTCCTCTGCCTGCAAAGTGCCGTCAATCCGCACCACATCCGGCCGGCCGGAAAGCACCTTCCGGTATCCCTCGGAGACCATGTGGTGGAAATCTATGCTCTCCTGCTCCAGCCTGTCCAGCTTCTTCTGCTCCTTCTTTCTTCTCAGTCCTTCTTCTTCCGGAATATCGATAAAGAAGATCCGGTCCGGCTTATAAGAGCCGATCCCCGGGGCATTGACAGCTGAAACCACCTCCGGGCCCAGCCCCCGGGCAATCCCCTGATAGACCATGGAAGAATCAACAAACCTGTCACTGATAACGATCCTGCCGCTCTCTAATGCCGGAATGATCACATCCTTCATGAGCTGGGCTCTGGAAGCCGCATAGAGAAGCATCTCCGTCACAGGCGACATTTCCGTATAGGCCGGATCAAGGATAATCTCCCGTATGGCCTCGCCAATGACCGTTCCTCCGGGTTCTCTTGTTATAATATACTCCTGATGGATCTGGTCAAGATGTTCTCTCAACAATTCAATCTGTGTGGTCTTTCCGGACCCGTCCGGCCCTTCCATCACTATAAAAAAACCTTTCATCTGTATACTTCTCCTCTGACCTCAGGCAGCCGGATCATTTTCTTCCATCATCTGACATCCGCGTCAGATATCAAAACCTGTATCCTGTCTCCCTGCAGTCCCTGTACATTATATCCATTATAAAGGTAAAAGCGCAGTTTTTCCACCATTTCTTTACTGATTATTTCTCCCGGGACCAGGAGGGGGATGCCCGGAGGATACAGAGACACATTAGCAGCCGCCACCCTGCCGCAGGCCGCGTCAAGAGGCAGAAGCTGTGTCTTTCGTCCCTCACATTCCCAGGATTCCATGGCCTTTAGCGGCGGATCCTCCTGCTCAGGCTGCCCTTCGGAAAGAAGATGTCTCTCTTCACCAGCAGCATCCAGCTGCTCATCCAGCGCTTTCAGCGCCTGCAGAAGCATCGCATAGTCCTCCTCCTCATCCATGACCGATGTCATGGCAAGGGCATAGGACCTGCCGGCCATCTCCA
>CADBNQ010000215.1 GCA_902796045.1 uncultured Lachnospiraceae bacterium
ATTCCACTTTCTTTCCTGCTTCTGATCCTTTTGGGGGCTTCTCTTCTCATGCTTCCCATCTCTTCTGCACCGGGTGAAGAGACTTCTTTTTTGACGGCTCTGTTTACTTCTACCACCAGTGTGTGTGTCACAGGGTCTGTTGTTGTCGATACATTTTCCCACTGGAGTCTTTTCGGCAAAATCATCATCCTGATTCTGATCCAGCTTGGGGGTATAGGTGTCATTGCCTTTCTTGGCTTTATGGTCTATGTGGCCAGGCGTGAGTTTACCCTGAGCGGCAGTCTGCTCATGAAGGATGCCTATAATCTGGACAGTGCCCGGGAGATTGGACCATTTTTAATCAAGGTCACTGCCGGCACCTTGCTGGTAGAGACAATCGGAGCCATAGGATACATGCCCGTTTTTATCCACCGTTACGGTCTGGTCAGAGGCATCTGGTACTCTTTTTTCACTGCAGTTTCTGCCTTTTGTAATGCCGGTATAGATATCCTGGGGCCGGACAGCCTGACCCCTTTCCGGGGAAACCCTCTGGTATTGATCACCACCATGATCATGATTGTCATTGGAGGGATTGGGTATATTGTCTGGTTTGATGTGGCATCCATCGGAAAAGGTTTTTTCTTTCGGTCGCCAGATATAAGAAAAAGGTTCAGGCGCCTTAATGAGCACACCAGACTTGTTCTCATGCTAACATTTGGATACATAGTCGGTGGCGCTCTGATGGTTTTTCTCCTAGAGTACCGCAATGCTGGGACGATTGGCAATATGCCCCTTTTTCAGAAGATCCTCAACAGTACCTTTGAGTCTGTCACCTTCCGTACGGCAGGCTTCTCTACCTTTCCTCAGGAAAATATGTCAGAGACGACTTCGATAATCGGTATCTTCCTCATGTTCACCGGCGGGTCGCCCGTGGGCACTGCCGGCGGTGTCAAAACAGTGACCATGTTCGTCCTTTTAATGAATGTTCTGGCTTTCATCCGCGAAAAGGATGAAGTCATCGTCATGAACAGGAGGATTCCTGACGGGGTGATCCGCAAGGCAGTCGCCATAATAACCGTACATTTTTTGATAGCGTCCATTCTGTGTATCTGTCTGATGGTCGCTGAAAACCTGCCTTTTATCGATGCCATGTTTGAGATCATGAGTGCGGTCTCAACGGTTGGTCTTACAAGAGGCATCACGGCAGGTCTTGATGATTGCGGCCAGTGGATTGTGATCATTGCCATGTATCTGGGACGGATTAGCCCCATTTCCATGCTCCTCTTTTTCCATACCGGCAATCCAGCAACAAAGAGCGTCCGCCATGCGGACGGGAGATTTATAGTAGGTTGACAGAAAGGAACATAGTGTTATGAAAGAACCTTCTTATGCCATATTGGGTTTAGGCCGCTTCGGCCGGAAGATGGCCACCGTGTTGGAGACAACAGGGGCACAGATCCTGATTGCCGATCAGGATCAGGATATGATTAACCGTTACGCCAGGCATGCAACAAATGCCGTGTGCTTAGACCTCTCCAACGCCAGCCTTCTGGAGGACATTGGCCTTGAACACATAGATATCGCCGTCGTTGATTTAAGCCACCACCTGGTCCCGGCGATCATGTGCATCACCGTTGCCAGGGAACTCGGGGTAAAGAAGATCATTGCCACAGCAGGCACAAATCGCTCCGGGGATATCCTGAAGAGAGTTGGCGCACATGAGATCGTCATCCCCGAAGATGAAGCCGCGATCCGGATGGCAAGGAGACTGATCTCTGAGGATTTCATGGAGTATTACGACCTGGGCGGCAATCTCTGCATCATCAAGATTCGACCGAGAAAGGACTGGATCGGCAGGAGCATCAGAAAGCTTCATCTTCCGGCAAAAGAGCGGATTACCATAGTGGCTATTGAGGAAAACGGGAAGACGTCCATGGATTTTACACCGGATACAATCCTGCAGAAGAATTCATCCATCATCATTGCCCTCCGGAAGGAAGATATCTATACGTATATCTAAAGCGTTTCTATACCAATCTTCTCTGCCTCCTTACATTCCTCAGTTCCATATCCGCTGTGGGATCATAAGTGCGGAAAAATAATATATTCAGTGACCCCCCTGCGATTTGTTATACCCATTCTTCCCTGCAATCGTAAAGGGTATAACTAGATGG
>CADBNQ010000216.1 GCA_902796045.1 uncultured Lachnospiraceae bacterium
ATCGCCAGCTCTTCGTTGGTCGGTACAACCATGGCTGTGACCTTGGAATCCGGAGTGGAGATGATCCTCTCCTCACCATGCATATCGTTGGCCTTCGCATCGAGTGTGAGGCCCAGGAATCCGAAGTTCTCAAGAACAGCTGCGCGGATAGCGGCGTCATTCTCACCGATACCGGCAGTGAAGGCAATCACATCAACACCGTTCAGCACTGCCACATAAGATCCGATAAACTTTACTACAGTATGGATAAATGCCTTGAGTGCGAGATCAGCTCTCTCATTGCCCTCGGCTGCGGCTGTTTCCAGGTCACGGAAGTCTGAAGATACACCGGAGATGCCAAGGACGCCGGATTTCTTGTTCATGACTACCATGGTCTCTTCCAGGGTCAGGTTTTCTTTCTGGGCGATATACTCGATGATCGTAGGATCGATATCACCGCAGCGTGTTCCCATGATGAGGCCTTCAAGAGGAGTGAGACCCATGGATGTGTCAACACTCTTGCCGTGGTCTACGGCTGTGATGGAAGAACCATTGCCCAGGTGGCAGACGATGATCTTGAGATCTTCCGGCTTCTTTCCGAGGATCTCTGCAGCTCTCTGGGATACAAACTTGTGGGATGTTCCGTGGAAACCGTAACGGCGGAGAGCATATTTTTTATAGTAGTCATAAGGTACACCGTAGATGTAAGCTGCCGGCGGCATGGTCTGATGGAAAGCGGTATCAAATACACCAACCATAGGAGTAGAAGGCATCAGTTCCTTGCAGGCAGTCACACCAACCAGTGTCGGCGGGTTGTGCAGGGGTGCAAGATCATTACAGGACTCAACAGTGTCAAGTACTTCCTCAGTAAGGAGTGTGGAGCAGGCAAACTTCTCACCGCCGTGCACCATACGATGACCAACAGCCTGGATCTCGTCGATGGATTTGATCACGCCGACTTCAGGATCCATAAGCTGTTTTAAGACAAGCTCTACAGCCTGACGATGTGCCGGCATGGGGGCTTCGATCTTGATCTTGTCGATGCCGGGCTTCTGATAGGTGAGAACACCATCGATGCCGATGCGCTCACATAAGCCTTTGGCTAAAACGTTCTCTGTATCGGAATCAATAACCTGGTACTTGAGAGATGAGCTTCCACAGTTGATAACTAATACCTTCATATTCATTCTCCTTTATGTAATACTTTGCCTGTGTACATAAGCAGAACCAAGAGGTTCGCTTCGTAAACAAAAACAGAACCGGTCAAAGGCCAAAACCCCTCCGACTATAACATACGCATGTATTATAACGCGGCTTTTTTATAAATGTGAAGGTAGAATTTTGCAGTCTGGGGGGAAAATATTTTTGACGAATGCAATTGAAATGTTTATAATAAGAAACTGTAAATGTCATTATGAATACAAGACGTAAGTTTAGTCCGGAGGCAAAAGCATGAAAACCGCAGGCATCATCGCAGAATACAATCCTTTTCATTCAGGACATGCCTATCATATCCGAAAAACACGGGAGAGGACCGGTGCCGATTATATCATCGCTGTGATGAGCGGGGACTTTGTACAGCGGGGAGAACCGGCATGTACCGACAAGTATTTCAGGACCAGGATGGCCCTTCAGGGAGGAGCTGATCTGGTGATTGAGCTTCCGGTATCCTGTGCCGCTGCCAGCGCGGAGGGCTTTGCCGCAGCAGGAGCCGGCCTGATGGAGGCTTTGGGCTGTGTGGATTTTCTCTCCTTTGGGAGTGAGTGGGCAGACCTTGATGATTACCAGCCTTTTTTGCGGCTTCTGACCGAGGAGCCTGAAAGCTACCGGATCCTCCTGCGGGACAGTCTCAGGCAGGGACTGTCTTTTCCTGCTGCCAGGAGCAGGGCTGCAGGCATCGTGCTCGGGCAGGAGCAGGCAGATGCCTTTCTGAAAGAGCCCAATCACATCCTGGGTCTGGAATATCTGAAAGCACTTCGTAAGATGGGCTCCGCCATCGAACCAGTGGTCATCAGGCGTCAGGGAGGAGGATATCATGAATCCTCCATGGACACCGGATTTCCTTCGGCCACAGCGGTTCGGGAGACTCTGTTCGGGCTGGCGCGGGAAGAAAAAAGTCCCGAGGAGCCCGGCCTTTTCAGGGCAGTCGGAGACGGGGCAGCAGATCTTCTGGACCATGTCCGAAGAGGGGAGTATGTCCTCTGGGATGACCTGATGCCCCTGCTGGATTATGAGATCCTGATGAATGCAGGGGAGAAGAAAGTGCCATCGGAAGAAGATGGTCTTTCACGGTCAGACCTCGACTTAAGGAGCCGGATCATCCGGACCTACAGGGCTGGCCGGTCGTTTGAAGACCTGGTCCTGTCTCTGCACAGCCGAAACCGGACGGACACAGCGGTCAGGAGATGCCTCCTCCATATGCTGCTCCACATCAGACCTGGTCAGGGACCTGTCCCTTATGCCAGGATCCTGGGCTTTCGGAAAAGAGCGGCCCCCCTCCTTAAGGTAATCAGGGAGGCCGGCAGGATCCCCCTGATCCAGAAGCCGGCCGAGGGTCTGTCCCTTTGGGCGCCCGACGAGCGGGGGGCAAAGATGTATCAGGAAGATATCAGAGCGGCCGGTCTATATGAGCAGACAGCAGCAAGGAAATCAGGCAGACTGGCGGTCAGTGAACTGAGCAGACCGCAGGTGATTATCTAATTCTTGACTTAAACTCCCCACACCAACATATGTGCTTCTGTCTGTAAATCAGCGGATATCTGACCGGTACTGTGTGAAGAAATGTCAACTGTTTCTCATCGAA